>JAAYDT010000064.1 GCA_012729145.1 Synergistaceae bacterium
CCTCTCTGTGAACCCGAAGGGGATATCACACCTCTTACAGTGACCCGGGAGATCGCCTTCGGATCACCCGACGGAGGTTACATTGGAGTGATCCCCTCTGATACATTTGAGATAACCTGCTCCATTAAGTATGATGTTCCGACCATAGGCAGCCAGGTCTTTGAGGGGGTCATGTCCAGGGATACCTTTATCGAGGCCATTGCGCCTGCCAGGACCTTTGTGCTTGCTTCGGAGATAGGGGAGATCAGGAAAAGAGGGCTTGGACGCGGCGGCGCCCTGGATAACGTCCTTGTCATCGAAGATGAAGCTCCTCTTCCATCTCAGGTGTTCAGGGTGCCCTGTGAACCGGTACGGCACAAGGTCCTGGACCTGATGGGAGATCTTGCCACCCTCGGGGTACCTCTGAGAGGAAGGATCGTTGCCTACAGGTCAGGTCACCGAATGCACCTTGAACTGGTGCGACGGATCCGCCGGGGCCTGCTCAAAGACTGAACGGGAAAGGAGAACGATCATGCTCGATATTCACAGGATCTTTGAGTCCCTTCCTCACCGCTACCCCTTTCTTCTCGTGGACAGGATAACCGAGATAAGCGAAGAGAGGGTTGTGGGGTACAAGAACGTGACCATCAACGAGCCCTTTTTCCAGGGCCACTTTCCCTCGGAACCGGTCATGCCCGGTGTCCTGATCCTGGAAGCCATGGGTCAGGTGGGCGGAATGCTGATATCCCAGCGTCCGGAGTTGAAAGGCTCTGTTTTCTACCTGACCTCCGTCGAAAAGGCACGTTTCCGCAGACCTGTCGTGCCCGGGGATCAGCTGGTGACCGAGGCGACGATCGAGAAGATCAGGGGACGTGTCGGCAAGGTCCGTACCGTTGCCAGAGTCGGAAAGGATATTGCCGCCGAGGCTGTACTGGGTTTCGTGATAGCGTCCAGACTGACTGGAGAAGAAGCCGAATGAGCTTTTTCGTCCACCCTACATCGATAGTTTCAAAGGAGGCAAGGATCGCCGACGGAGTCTGGATAGGCCCCTTTTGCATGGTAGGCTCCGACGTGGAGATCGGCGAGGAGACAAGGCTTGAGGGTCACGTCAGGATCCTTGATCACGTAACCCTCGGGAAAAGATGCAGGGTCTTCGAGAACGTTGTCCTTGGGGGGGAGCCGCAGGATCTTGCCTTCAGGGGAGAGCTCTCCTTTGTCAGGATCGGTGACGACGTGACCCTGAGGGAGAACGTGACCATCCACAGAGGGAGCGGTGAAGGTACCGTAACCTCTGTCGGAAGTGGCACCTGGATGATGGTGGGTTCCCACGCCGGGCACAACTCCTCCATAGGGGAAGGGTGCATCCTTGCGAACGGGGTGGGGCTCTCCGGGTATTCGAGCGTGGACGATGGCAGTGTCCTCGGGGGGATGTCAGGTCTTCACCAGTTCACCAGGGTGGGTCGATCCTGTATGGTAGGAGGTCTCACCAAGGTGGTGAAAGATGTCCCACCCTTCACGCTTGTGGACGGGCACCCGGCCAGGATCCATGGACTCAATGTGGTTGGGCTTAGAAGAAAGGGTTTTTCTCAGGAGGATCGACTTCAGGTGAGACGGGCCTACCGTGAGATCTTCCTCTCTTCCTCCATCGACAGGGAGGCCCTGGCAAGGCTGGAGCAGGACAAGTCCCTGTGCACTTATGTCAAGGAGATCCTCGAGTTCATTCACGGTTCGAAACGGGGTATCACGCCCTGGGGAAGCAGGAGAGGTCACGATGATTAGGCTTTTCGTAATGGACGTAGACGGGACCATGACCGACGGAGCGGTCTTCCTCGATGGCGAGGGGAGAGAGTTCAAGCGTTTCGATGTCAAGGACGGGCTGGGAGTGGCCATGCTGGCGGCTTCAGGGGTCAGGGCGGCCATAATAAGTGGCCGATACTCTGCCGTCACGGACAGGCGAGCGAAGGAACTGGGAATAGATATAGTTGTCCAGGGAGTGAAGGACAAGCTTTCGGAGTTGAAGAGAATGGCATCGGATATGAACCTGGATCCTGAAGAGATCGCCTATATAGGTGATGATGTGAACGATCGGGAATGCATAGCCTGGGCGGGGAGGGGCTTCGCTCCTTCGGACGCGCGTCATGAAGCAAAAGAGGCCGCCGATGTTGTTACTGAAGCACGGGGCGGTTCCGGCGCCGTCCGTGATGCCGCTGATGATATCCTCAATTTCAACGGAACAAGGGAGACGAAATGACCAGGACCATGAAAGGTGAAACTCCCTCCACTGCGGCAAGCCGCAGGATCGCCGCAAGCCTCCTCGACAGGTTCATTGTCTCCCAGATGGGGAATTCCTTTGTCTTCGGAGTGATGGTCTTCTCTGTCCTGCTGGTGGCTGGAGACCTTCTCTTCCAGATCGCCAACCTGATGATAGACAAGGGGGTCGCCCTGGGCGTAGTGCTGCGCCTCTTTGTATATAAACTCCCCGAAGTGGTCGTTATGACCCTTCCCATGGCTTCGCTTTTGTCGGCACTGCTGACCTTCGGTCGGCTCTCATCCCAGAGCGAGATCGTTGCCCTTCGGGCCGCAGGTGTTTCATTCCTCAGGATCGTAAAACCGGTGCTTTTTGCCTCGGTTCTCGTCTCACTGGGAGCGATCCTTCTGAATGAGACGATAGTGCCCCTTAGTAACAAGGCGGCCGAGAACATAATGCGCTACGAGATCGCTCGGGAAAGACCTACACTGCTCCGGGAGAAGGTGTTCCTGAGGGATGAGGACGGAGGAGAGCTCCGAAGGGTGATCTACATTTCGCGTCTGCGCCAGAACCTGGGGACCATGGAGGATGTCCTGGTACAGGAGTTCGAGAGCGGCAAGATGAACAGGATCGTCACTGCCGCAAGGGGAACCTGGGGGGATGGAGAATGGTGGCTCGAGGACGGTAAGACCTTCGAGGTGATGGAGGACCGGACCGTCAAGCTGCTCTTCACCTTTGCAAGGCAGAAGCTCCCCCTTGAACTGGGCCCGACGGAGGTCGCCCAGACCTCCCAGAGACCCGCGGAGATGAGCGCCTGGCAGCTCTGGGGCCACATCAGCGTTATGAGCAAACAGGGAGCGAACCTGGCTCCCCTGTGGGTCTTGTTCCATCTGAAACTGGCACTGCCCTGGGCATGCGTGATCCTTGCCGTTCTGGGAGCCTCCCTGGGGGTGGGTCCCCAGAGGTCGGGTGCCGGGGTCGGGCTGGCTATGAGCGTACTGATAGTTTTCGCCTACTATGTGCTCATGTCCTTCTCGCGTTCTTTCGGAGAGGCGGGCTACCTGCCCCCCTTTGTGGCAGCCTGGGCCCCGAACCTTGTATTCCTGGTCATTTCAGGATCTCTGGTGAGGATAGCTGACAGATAGGGGTGTCTTCGTTGAAGAGAACGATCGGACTATTTGCGGGTGACGGCGAACTGCCTGTCGAGATCGCCCGCAGGCTCTCGGGAGAGGGTAATCCTGCAGTGGCCTTTTCTTTCAGGGAAGATACGAAACCGCTGCGAAAGTGGACTTCGGAAGTAATAAAGGTCGACAGGCCGGCGATAGGGAAGATCGTGAAGGATCTCGAGGCCAGGGGCATCAGGGACCTCATCCTTGCGGGGCTGGTGCCCAAGAAGCTGATCTACCGGGCCGATCTCATGGATGATGATCTTCGGAACATGATATCTATCCTTGGCTCGCGGGACGACCATGCGATCCTTGATGCTGTAGTATCCTTTTTCGGGTCAAGGGGTATCAGGGTCCTGCCCTACCGGGAGATAGTCCCCGACATGCTTGCCAGAGAGGGGGCCATAGCGGGGAGGCCGCTCCGTCCGGAAGAGGAGGATGACATCCGCTACGGTTTGAGGATCGCAGCGTCCCTGGTCCCGATGTCCTTTGGACAGACGGTGGTGGTAAAGAGCAGGTCGGTAGTCTCCGTGGAGGCCATGGAGGGCACCGATGCCGCCATCGAGAGGGCCGGAGCCATCTCCAGAGGCGGAGTCGTGGTCAAGATGATGCGCCCTGACCAGGACGAAAGGTTCGATATCCCCGTCATAGGTCCGGGAACGCTGGAAACAATGCATGAGGCAGGCATCGTTTGCCTTGCCGTAGAGGCAGGCCGTACTATCGTACTCGGAGGCGAACTGTTCAGAGAGAGGGCAGAAGAATGGGAAATAGCCGTAACGGGAGTGATCCCGGCTCCCTCTTCATAAGCTGCGGAGAGGCCTCTGGAGACCAGTACTCGCGGATCCTGACAGAAACCCTCCGGTCGAAGGGCTTCCATGGTGATATCTGGGGGATGCTGGGGCCCCAGGGAGTCTCTTCCGGCGCAAAGGCTGTATGGGATAGCCGCTCCCTATCGCTGATGGGGGTCTCGGAGGTTCTTGGAGCCATCCCTCGGCTGATCAGAATGAAGAGGGCAATGACTGACAAGATCGTCGAGAGAAACCCTGCGGGGGTGGTCGTTATCGACAGCCCCGATTTCCACCTTCCCCTTGTCAAAGCCCTCAGGCATAAAGGGTACACCGGAAAGGTCTTCTACATTGCCCCTCCTACGGTCTGGGCCTGGCGCCAGGGGCGGGTATCCCTTCTGGCATCTCTGTTCGATCTCTGTTTCCCGCTGTTCAAGTTCGAAAAGGATTTCCTCGAAAGCCGGGGCGTTAAATGCCGCTGGTTCGGCCACCCCCTTCTTTCGATGCTCAAGGGGATCGCTCCGACGGACATTGAGGATCAAAAGGGCAAGACCGTTGCCTTGCTTCCGGGAAGCAGAAGAAGCGAAGTCCGGAGCCTGATGCCTGTCCTTGCGGAGACCGCCAATGGTATCAGCAAAAGGGGCTTCAGGCCCGTATTTTCCGTTGCGCCCGGTCTGGATAAAGAAGCGGCGGGCCTGATAAGAGAGGGTTGCCGTCCATGGAGAGTTCACGAAGGACCGGGGTCTGAACTTATGGCAGCTTCGGAGATGGTGATAGGGGCGAGCGGAACGGCGGCAGTGGAAGCTCTCATCCTGGGGAGGTTCATGATCGTCCTCTACCGGGCCTCACTGAGTTCCTGGCTGACCTACAAGGCGCTGGTCCGGACCAGGTGGATCTCCATCCCCAATGTACTGGCGGGTCAAGAACTCTACCCGGAACTCCTTCAGTGCGGGGTATCTCCCGAGAGGATCCTCCATTACTTCGACCGATTCACAGGAGATACCGACTACCGGGAAGGGGTAATTAAGGCTATGAAGGCTGGCTGCGCATCTCTGGGTCACGGAGATGCCGGGGAGGGCTGGGCAAGTTCGATCCTGGAGGTCCTTGGATCGTGAAAAGGATCCTGCTTCTGGCCAACGGTCCCGGAGAACTCTGGTGCTGGGCAAGGCCCATGATACATGCTCTCTCGGAGCAGGGTTTCGACGTATCCCTCTCGCTGCTTCCCTGCCAGTACGCCTCCGGCTACGAGACAGACCTTGCAGGCAAGCTCGTCGAAGGCAGTGTCGGTCCGCCCATGTCAGTTTTCGCGACTCTTGCCGGCAGTAAGGGGAAGAGCTTCGACGCCATACTCCAGCTTGGCGGGGACCTGCTGTTCGGGATCGCCTTCTCGGCCAGGAGCAGGGCCCCCCTTTTCTGCTACACATACGGCCCCAAACCTCTGATGGCAAGGTGCGAAATGGTCTTCTCGGCTTTCGGGGAGATGCGCCAATTCTTTGGTCCGGCTTGTGATAAGGTATTGGTCGTCGGTGACCTTGTGGCGGACTCGCTTGAGATGGACAGGGAAGAATTCCACTGGTCTCCAGGCAGGGGGCCGAGGGTCGTTCTCTTCCCGGGGAGCCGGAAAGCGATCCGGTCTGCAGCAAAGCCATTTATCAGGGATATGGCAGGACGGATCAGGTCCAGAATGCCACTCTCGGAGATAGTGGTAGCCCTCTCCCGGTTCTCCGATCCGGGAGAATCGCAGGAGTGGGCCTCCAGTGATATCAGGGTTGTTAGGAGTGCCACGGGGAGCATACTGAGCGGAGCGGACCTGGCCGTGACCCAGCCCGGGACGAACACCCTGGAACTGACCTACAGCCTTGTCCCCGGGATAGTGGCCGTCCCATTCGCTTTCCTCAGGCAGATCCCCCTTCCCGGTCTTTTGGGGTTTCTGGGTTCGATACCCTTTGCCGGTCCGGCCCTCAAGGAGAAGGTGCTCCGCAAGCGAAGCGGGGAAAGGGGGTTCCTTGCCTGGCCCAACCGCCTTGCTGGCAGGGAGATAATGCTCGAGATGGTCGGTGACGTTGCCGCCGTGGATGTGGCGGATCAGGCAGTGGAGCTCCTCAAGGACGAATCCAGGCTCAGAGAGATCCAGGAAAGCCTTGAAAGGATCCGTCAGGCTCCAGGGGCTGCCGGCAGGATAGCAGGGCAAATATCAGAGTTGGTGGGATGAGACCTTTGAAGAAGAGCCAAGAAACCGGGAGACGGGTTTACCCAAGGCTCCTGGTCTATGCAAGACCCTACGTACACCGTATCCTGGGGGCCCTGTGCTGCATGGTTCTGTCGTCCGCCTGTGCAGTGGTGGCTCCGTGGCTCCTCAAGAATATAGTTGACGATGTCCTGATCAGCAGGAACATGGTCATGCTGAACATCATCGCCGTGGGCATAGTGATCCTTTACACGGCCAAGAGCGTTTTCTACTACGGCCAGCAGTACCTGATGAGCTGGGTGGGGCAGCGGGTGGTGGTCGACCTCAGGCTCCGGCTCTACGACCACATGCAGAGGATGTCGTTCCGCTACCTTTACGGTCAAAGGGTGGGAGAGATGCTCTCCCGGATAACCAACGACGTCACTATCCTTCAGAACATGATCACCACCGTATTCATAGACATCATTGTCCAGGGACTGAGTTTCGTCGGGATGATAGGTTTTCTGCTCTACATCAACTGGAAGCTCTCTCTCCTTACCTTTCTCGTTCTCCCACTGGCGGCCCTGGTGCTGGAGGTTGCCTCCAAGAGGCTCAGGCTGGTCGGCCACGACATCCAACAGCAGCTGGCGGGGCTTTCAGCCATCGCCGCCGAGGCTCTTTCGGCTATCAGGATAGTCCGGCTTTTCGCCACGGAGGAGCAGGAGTTCGGCCGCTTCGAGTCCCAGAGCAACGCCCATTTCAGGGCCCTCATGAGGGGGGTGCAGACCAACGCCGCCCTTACCGGGATAGTGGAAGTCATTCTCATATCGGCACTGGCAATCATCCTCTGGTTCGGAGGTCGTCTGGTTGTTTCCGGAGAACTCACACCCGGTGAACTGATCGCTTTCCTGGGCTACCTGGCTCTTCTGGTCCAGCCCGTCAGGGTCTTTTCCAGGGTAGTTGCCCAGATGCAGCAGGGGCTTGCCGCAGCGGACAGGGTCTTCGAGATACTGGATATCGAGAGCGAGGTCCAGCCTCCGAAACACCCGGTGAGGGCAGATGACATAAGCGGGGAGATCACCTTCCGGGATGTGTCCTTCGCCTACAACGAAGGGGCATGGGTGCTTGAGAACGTCTCTTTCCACATCTCTCCAGGCGAAAAGATCGCCATTGTAGGGCCCACCGGCGCGGGCAAGTCCACGATCGCCGACCTTATCACCCGCTTTTACGACCCGCAGGAGGGAGCCGTCCTTATCGATGGGATGGATCTGAAAAGGCTTGACCTGAAGGGGTTGAGGAGGAAGATCGGAGTGGTCCCCCAGGACCCGGTTCTCCTTAAAGGCAGCATCGCCTTCAACATTGCCTACGGTTGCGAGGACCTTTCCAAAGATGATATCGAGAGCGCTGCCCGGGTCGCGGGAATATACGGTTTCGTCATGTCCCTGCCGGACGGTTTCCAGACCGAGGTCGGGGAGCGTGGTGTCACCCTGAGCGGAGGTCAGCGACAGAGGATCGCCATCGCAAGGGCCATAGTCCGGGATCCCAGGATACTCATAATGGACGAGGCCACTTCATCTCTAGACGCCGCCGTGGAGCAGGAGATCCAGGAGGCGATGAAAAAGGCCATGTCAGGGAGGACCTCAATAGTCATCGCCCACAGGCTTGCCACCGTCCGCGAGGCCGACCGGATACTGGTAATAGACAGGGGCAGGATCGTCGAAGAGGGTACCCACGAGGTCCTGAAAGAAGCTGGTGGTCTCTACTCCAGGCTCTGTTCCCTCCAGTTCGGGGATCACAATGGGAGCCCTGCTCACTAGCTATTTCAGGCACATCAGGGGCGAAGAGGAGGGGTTCCCCTGGACCCTCCTTTCTCCACTGGGGTGGCTCGCAGGGACTTGTTCCAGGGCCAGGAATTTCTCTTACGATCACGGCCTTTCTATCTCCCGCGAGATGCCTGTCCCGGTGATCAGCGTCGGGAATATCACCCACGGTGGCACCAACAAGACCCCCTTCGTGGAAATGCTGGCCAGGATGTTCATGGATGCCGGTCTCCGGCCAGGGATAGTTATGCGCGGCTACGGGAGGAAGGAGAAGGACTGCCTCCTGGCCCAGGAGTGCGAACCGAGAAGGGACCTCCTGGGAGACGAGGCCCTTCTTCTCTCGGGAAGGCTTGGCGGGGTCCCCATAGCGGTCTCTGCAGACCGTGCAGGTGGGGTACTGCGGCTGGCTGAAGAGGGAGTAGACCTTGCCATAGCCGACGACGGGTTCCAGCACAGGAAAATGGGCAGGGACGTTGATGTTGCGCTCATTGACGCGACCTGCCCCTTCGGGAACGGACGACTGATGCCGGCAGGAATGCTCAGGGAGAGTCCCCGGTCGCTGATCAGGGCCCACCTGGTAGTGATCACCAAGGCCGACCAGGTCCCGCCGGAACGGGTAGAGGAGATCACCGACATGATAAAGGAGATATCCGGGAGATCACCCTTTCTCTCCTCCCTTGCTTTGGCAGGGTGGTCAAGGTTCCTTGGTCCCCGGGAGGGGCTTCGGGACTCCGGAATGCCCGGACTCCCCGTGGCGGCCTTTTCTGCCATAGGAAACCCTGTGAGCTTCGGTTCCTTCCTGGAGAAGCTGGGATTCCCGACCATTTTCCACGAGGCCTTCCGTGACCATCACATCTTCAGCGAAGAAGAACTGGACGTGATCTGCAGGAGAGTGATCTCCTCGGGAGCCCGGTCGCTGGTCTGCACCGAAAAGGATATCTTCAACCTTCCACAGGAATGGTCACCGCCCCTT
Organism: Synergistaceae bacterium; assembly: GCA_012729145.1. GTDB lineage: Bacteria > Synergistota > Synergistia > Synergistales > Thermovirgaceae > 58-81. Next base: position 9,139 of record JAAYDT010000064.1, read on the forward strand.
CCTGTTTACGTTCCCAGGGTCCGAGCAGTACTGGGCGACGAGAGATCATTTATTTCGGCTCTCTCGCACTATCTGCAACCGAAGGTGGTGGTCTCATCCAACGGGCACGGAGAGGATGCCATAGGAAGCCTCCTTGCGGAAAGGCTGAAAAAGAAGTTCCCCCTCTCCGATGTCTCCGGTTTCCCCATAGTCGGGAGGGGCCAGGAGTACCGGTCCAGGGGCATCAGTGTGCTGTCTCCTCCAAGCGAGACGCCAAGCGGCGGGGTGGTCAAATATCGTCTGAGAGATCTCGTCCGTGACATCCGGTCAGGCCTTCTCCGGCATATCGGTGCCCAGGCGGAGGCCTGGAGTGGTCTCAGGGGGAAGGTCAGGACAGTTATCTGTGTAGGGGATGTATACCTTTTCCTGCACACCCTCTGGGGGCAGGGAGCGATGCCGGTCCTTCTTGCCACGGCAAAATCCGTTCGCCTTCACGGCCACTGGGGTCTGGAGAAGCATCTGATCAGGCTGAGGTGCAGAAGGGTTTTCACAAGGGATCCGGAGACAGCCCGTGAGCTGTCGGAGAGGAAGGCCGATGCCGTCTACAGGGGAAACCCGATAATGGATCTTGCCAGTGATACTATTAAAAGGTCTGAAGGCAAGAGACCCTTCAGGGTCCTGCTCCTCCCCGGCAGCAGGGAGAGAGCTTACGAGGATCTGGTCCTCCTCCTCGAAGCTGCTGCAGAGATCGCAAAGGAGGAGGACTGCCGGTTCGAGATGGTCGTGGCCTCGACCCTTGACAGGAAAAGACTGCTGGGAAAGGTCCCTTCCTGGATGGGCGTTAACGGAGACCTTATCAGACACGATAAGGGAGGCCCTGAGGTCCGCCTCTTTTTCGGGGAAGTTTCTGAAGCGGCATCCCGTTCGGACATCCTTGTCGGACTGGGAGGTACGGCTAACCAGATCTGTGCGGGCATGGGCGTGCCGGTGGTCTCCATCGACGAGAAGGGCAAGAGGGTACAGAAAAAACTGCTTGGAGAGGCAGAGTCTCTGGTGCCCGCCAAACCGGCCCTCCTGGCGAGAGAGGTCCTCTCCATCCTGGGAGACCCTGTCCTCCGCGAGAGTATGTCCAGGGCCGGCAGGGAGAGGATGGGCCACGGTGGAGCCGTGGATGCCCTGGTCGAATACGCTTCTGAGGTTCTTGGGTGGGCAAAAAGACACGACGTTTTCAGGACCTTTTCAGACTTTGCCGAAACGAAAGGAGATTTAGCCAATTGAAGACTCTTGCGGTCATACCTGCCCGGTACGGTAGCACCCGTCTACCTGGGAAACCCCTTATCAGGATAGGGGGGATACCCCTGGTGTTGAGGGTCTTTCTTCAGGCGTCCCGGTGTTCTTCCATAACGGATGTCATTGTGGCTACCGACGACGAAAGGATCGTCCAGGTTGTCGAGGCCGAGGGCGGCCAGGCGATGATGACCCCTTCGGACCTTCCCACAGGCGGTGACAGGGTGGCCTTTGCGGCCAGGGAGTTCGGGTTCGTCGATTGTGTCCTCAATATCCAGGGCGACGATCCCCTGGTGGGACCCGACATGATCGACCCGCTGGTCTCGATGATGGCCAGCAGGCCTGAAGTATCCCTGGGGGTCCTTGGAAAGGCTATCGAGGACCCCTCGGAGGAGTCGGATCCCAACATCGTCAAGATGGTCTTCGATCTAAGGGGCAGAGCGCTCTATTTCAGCCGTTCCACGATACCCTTCAGAAGGAACCCGGGGGCCTCGATGTACAAGCATATCGGCCCCTATGCATGGAGAAGGGACTTCCTCCTCGATTTCTGCCGATGGGAACAGACCCCGCTGGAGAGATCCGAGAGCCTGGAGATGCTCAGGGTGCTCGAGAACGGGTACGATATCAGCTGCATAGAGACGTTAAGGGATACTATAGAGATTGATTCTCCTGAGGATGTTGAAAAACTGGAGAGATTTTTCAGGGAATATGGAGATGATCTGAAATGATCAAAATCTTTTCTGCAGGCAAAGTCCTTTTTGGTGACGGGGGTCTTGTCCTGGTCGCCGGTCCCTGCGTCCTGGAGGACAGAGAGATGGCTCTCTCCATAGCGCGAAGAGTCTCGGGGATCTGCGACAACCTTGGCATACCCTACGTCTTCAAGGCCTCCTTCGACAAGGCGAACAGGACCTCTATCCACAGCTTCAGGGGACCCGGCCTGGAGAGGGGGCTTGAGTGGCTTTCCGATATCCGAAGCAGCGTGGGCTGCCCCGTCCTGACCGATATCCATCTCCCCGACCAGGCAAGGATCGCAGCTGAAGCGGTGGACATAATCCAGATCCCGGCGTTCCTGTGCAGGCAGACTGATCTTGTAGTCGCTGCAGCGTCCACCGGGAAGGTGGTGAACATCAAGAAGGGGCAATTCCTTGCTCCGGCGGACATGGGCCAGGCCGTCTCCAAGTGCCTTGAAGCCGGCAACGACAAGGTCATCCTCTGCGAAAGGGGGAGCTCTTTCGGTTACGGCCAACTGGTGGTCGACATGCGCTCCCTCGCGATCATGAGGTCCCTGGGATACCCCGTTATGTTCGATGCCACCCACAGCGTCCAGATGCCCGGTGCACAGGGGACTTCCAGCGGTGGGGACAGAAGGTTCGTCCCGGTCCTTGCCCGTGCGGCGGCAGCGGCGGGAATAGATGCCCTTTTCCTGGAGACTCATCCTGACCCCGACTCGGCAAAAAGCGACGGTCCCAACATGGTCTCCCTGGATTCTCTCGAGAACCTCCTGAAGAGGGTCCTTGCCATTCACCAGGTTGCCTCCGGAACGGAAGGAGAGAAGTGAAAGTGGTCAGCCTGCCGAGGGAAAGGAACAGCATTGACTATGACGACGAAAGGCTTCTCGAGGTCGGACGGAGCGTTCTTCTTGTGGAGGCCGAAGAGATCTCCAGGGCCGCCTCCCGTGTGGGCAAGGAGCTGGTGGAAGCGGCGCGGATGATCAACAGGTGCGAGGGGCGGCTTGTAGTCGTGGGAATGGGCAAATCGGGGCTGGTCGGCCGGAAGATAGCTGCGACGCTGGCTTCTTTGGGTACGCCGGCCTTCTTTCTTCACGCCGCCGAAGGAGCCCACGGCGACCTTGGGATGGTCTGCCGGGAGGACGCGGGCCTTTTCCTGAGCAACAGCGGCCAGACCAGGGAGGTGCTGGAGGTCCTGCCCTTCTTCAGAAGGCTCGGCGCCCCGGTTATCGCCATGACGGGGAACACCTCCTCCAGGCTGGCCAGGGATTCCGACGTGGTGATCGATTCAGGCGTGGTAAAAGAGGCCGATCCGCTGGGACTCGCTCCTACGACCAGCACGACCCTGCAGCTGGCCCTTGGGGACGCTCTTGCGGGGATGGTGACAGAGCTTCGGGGGCTTAAGGCTGAGGACTTTGCCCTCTTCCACCCCGGAGGATCGCTGGGGAAGCGCCTTCTCCTGAGGGTCTCAGATGTAATGGCCACGGGGGAAAGGGTCCCCAGGGTTCCTTTGACCGCTTCCGTCAGGGAAGCCCTTTTCGAGATAACCAGCAAGGGTTTCGGTGCCACTATCGTTGAAGACAGGGATGGGAAGATCGCGGGTATATTCACCGACGGTGACCTGAGACGCCTTCTTGAGGACAGGGGGGTAAACGGTCTGTCGCTGCCGATCGTGGAGGTCATGACAAAAGAACCCAGGACCATTGCTCCTGACCGTCTTGCCGCCGAGGCCATGCATGCCATGGAGGAGAAGGAGATATCCTGCCTGGTCGTGTCAGAGGATGAAAGGATCGTGGGGATGATCCATATTCATGAACTACTCAAGGCCGGGGTGGTCTGAACTGGGCCGCCGCGTCTATGACATTCTGTCTGGAGCCGTCTTCGGGGCTGCCCTGCCATGGCTGGCGGTAAAATACAGGGACGGTTTCAGCGAAAGGATGGGACGATACACCGGGGGGGGGACAGAAGGGATGCACCCTCTATGGGTGCATGCTGTCTCTGTCGGCGAAGTCCAGGCGGCCTGGCCTCTTGTGAGGGAGGCCAGGCGTTCGGGATGGAAGTCTCCGGTCTTCATGACGACGATCACAAGGACGGGCCGGAAGATGGCCGAGAATCTTGTGGGTATTGATGCCGACCAGATGGCCTATTACCCCTGGGACGCGCCATGGATCGCCCGCAGGGCGATAGACAGGGTGTTGCCGGCGGCGTTCGTAACCGTCGAGACGGAAATATGGCCTAACTTCGTGATGGAACTGGCCCGAAGGGAAATACCGGCCTTCATAGCCAACGGCCGTTTTTCCGAGAGATCGTTCAGGAAAGCTATCAGGTTCAAAGAATTCTGGCGGGAAGTTATGTCCACTTTCCGTCTGATCCTGGTCAGGGGGGAAGAAGACGCCTCCCGCCTCCTGGACCTGGGCCTGGAGCCAGAACGGGTGGTTGTCGACGGTGACTGCAAGGTCGACGCGCTTCTTCTCCGTAGGGAGGATACAGACAGGGATGCCCTCCGGGCTGCCATAGGGTCGGCCGGCGCACGGCTTCTTATTGCGGGCAGCACCCATACAGGGGAGGACATTGCTGTTCTTGAGGCATTCAGGGAAGTGCGCGCTCGCTTTTCGGGGGTTAAAATGGTCATTGCCCCAAGACACCCGGAACGGTCGCCTGAAGTCGCGTCCATGGCAAGCTCCTTCGGCTCCGTTTCAATGTTCTCAAAACCTCGTGAGGGGTGGGATATCCTCGTAGTGGACGAGGTGGGTCAGCTTTTCGGGCTTTACGGGATATCCGATTCCGCGTTCGTCGGGGGAAGCCTGGTCCCCAGGGGCGGTCAGAACATACTTGAACCGGCAGCGTGGGGAGTTCCGGTAAGGCACGGCCCCCACATGGAGGATTTCAGGCCTCACTCAGAAACGCTGATCTCGCTAGGGGCGGCGGCAGTGGCAAGGTCCGCGTCGGAACTGGCAAAACTGTGGGAGCAAGACCTTTCCGGAAGCACAGGCAAAGGCATCAGCGGCAAGGGATACGTGGAGGGGCTGGGGGGAGCGGCAGCCCTTTCATGGGAACGCATAAGCAGCATTTTGAAAGCCGGGGAGTGATCGCGGGTGGATTTCAGCATGTTCATGGCGGGTCGGATCCATTTCGGCCCGGGGGTATCATCGAAGGCCGGGGAGCTGGTAAAGACCTCCGGAGCAAGGAGCGTACTTGTCGTTACTGACGGGACCATGGAGCGGATAGGCCTTGCGGAACGGATAGCAGGCAGCGTCAGGGCGGCCGGACTCGAAGTATCGGTTTTCACGGGTGTGGAACCCGAACCTTCGGTGGAGACCACCGATTCTGCGGCGGCGATCGCCCGTGACCGCAAGGTCGAGGCAGTGATAGGCCTTGGCGGGGGCAGTTCCATGGATGTTGCCAAAGCCGTCAGCGTTCTTGTCACGAATGATGGTTCCGCAGCCCGGTACCAGGGGCTGGGACTCGTGAAGAACCCGGGAGTTTTCAAGCTCATGATCCCCACCACTGCGGGAACGGGCTCCGAGGTGACCTTCACGGCGGTACTCATCCGCAAGAGCGACGGTGTCAAGGGCGGAATAAACAGTGACTACCTGTACCCTGACATGAGCCTCCTTGACCCGGAGCTGACGGTATCCATGCCCCCGGTGATAACAGCTTCCACCGGGATGGATGCCCTGGCACATGCCCTTGAAGCCTACACCAGCCTCCAGGCTTCGCCGTTCAGCGACATGTTCGCGGAGGAGGCCCTGTGGAGGATAGGGAAATGGATCAGGGTGGCTGCCTCGAACGGAAAGAACATCGAGGCGAGGGGAGGAATGATGCTGGCCGCCCTTTACGGCGGTGTGGCCCTGGCCAACGCGGGTGTCACGGCATGCCACGCGCTGGCCTATCCCCTGGGGGGCATGTTCGGGGTCCCTCATGGCACCGCCAATGCCCTTCTCATACCTCACGTGGCCCGGTGGAACGCACAGGCATCGCCGGAGAGGTTCGCCGAGGCAGCATCTCTCCTCGGTTACCCGAGGGAAGATGGCGAACCCGACCACGTTGCCGCCATCTTCTGCGCCGAGGCTCTGGATGACCTTGTGGACGATCTGGGGTTGCCCGCCAGACTCCAGGACCTGGGAGTCGGTATAGGCGAGGAACACCTGGAAGAAATGGCAGGCAAGGCCATGGGCGTATCAAGGCCGATGGAGAACAACCCCAGAGTAA
>JAAYDT010000008.1 GCA_012729145.1 Synergistaceae bacterium
GGTATTTACGAGAACAAGCCCAAGGTCTTTACCGATGATCCCGGCAGACCCGCCGGGATCTTTGTGGATATTATCGAAGCAGTCGCGGCTTCGGAGGGCTGGCAGATAGAGTATGTGCGTGGTACCTGGAGCGAGGGGCTCGACCGTCTCGCCGCAGGTGAGATCGACCTTATGCCCGATGTGGCTTATACCGCGGAGAGGGAGAAGAGGTTCTCGTTCCATTCAGAGCCAGTCCTGTCGGACTGGTTCCAGGTGTATGCCATAAAAGGGAGTGGAATAACCTCTATCCTGGATCTTGACGGCAAGAGGGTGTCAGTTCTGGAGCGGTCGATACAGGAGGAGGCTTTTGGCAGGCTTGTCGAAGGGTTCGACCTGGATGTCGATACGGTACCGTTCCCCGATTACGCCTCGGCCTTTCTGTCTGTTCGGGAGGGCAAGGTCGATGCGGTCATCACCAACCGCTTCTACGGTGTCATGCACCTTGGCAATTCCGGTCTCGAGGACACGGCTGTAATCTTCAACCCGACTCGGCTATTCTTTGCTGCATCAAAAGGGGTATCCCCATCGTTCCTTGCTACACTGGATGATCGCCTGGCAGAGATGAAGCGCGAACCCGGTTCGGCCTATTTTCAGTCGCTGAAGAGATGGACATCCGAGACCTACCAGAGACAGTTCCCGGTCTGGATGAAGGTCTTTGCAGCGGCGTTGGCGGCTGTGGCAGTAATAGGTGTTGCCGGGACGCTGGTTTTCAGACACCAGGTCCGGGTCCGCTCCCTGGAGCTTGTAAGAAGCATGGAGGCCAGGGTCGCTGCCGAGACGGCGGACCATATGAAGTCGGCCTTTCTTGCTACCATGTCACATGAGCTCAGGACCCCCCTTAACTCGATCATAGGTTTCACCGGGATCCTCATTCAGGGCCTTGCGGGTCCTCTCAACGCGGAACAGAAAAAGCAGTTGACAATGGTTCAGGGAAGCGCCAGGCACCTACTGGCGCTCATAAACGATGTGCTGGATGTTTCAAAGATCGAGGCTGGGAGGCTTGTGCTGGAGAAGGAGCTCTTCTCGCCGGTGGATTCGGCTGGCGAGGTGATAGAGAGGGTCAGACCTCTCGCAGAGAAGAAGGGCATCTTCCTGCGTCACGAAGCAGCGCGGGAGAGGCACGAGATCCTGGGTGACAGAAGACGTTTCGACCAGATACTGCTCAATCTTCTGAACAATGCCGTAAAATTCACCGCCAGCGGGGGAGTTACAGTCAGGAGCAGTGTTGACGACAGAGGGCTTTTGTTTTCCGTGGCTGATACGGGGATCGGCATAGAGGCAAAGGACCTGGAACAGATCTTTGAACCCTTCAAACAGCTGGATACGGGAAAAACAAGGCAATACGAGGGAACAGGTTTGGGGTTGTCCATCAGCAGAAAACTGGCGGAGGCGATGGGGGGATCCCTGGGCGCCGAAAGCCGGCCGGGAGAGGGGAGCATTTTCACGCTCCGCCTCCCTTTGAAGAGGAGTGAGGAAGAATGACCCGGGTCCTTATCATCGAGGACAACCACCAGAATCTTTACCTAATGAAGTTCCTGCTGGAAAGATCCGATATGGAAGTCATATCGGCCACCGACGGCTATGAGGGGATCAGGAAGGCCCTTCTGGAGAGGCCCGACTTGATCCTGCTGGACATCCAGCTCCCCCTGCTCGATGGTTACGGTGTCGCCAGGGAACTAACGAAGCATGAAGAGCTCGCGTTGGTACCCATAATCGCCGTCACTTCTTACGCCATGCCCGATGACAGGGAAAAATGCCTCGCCGCGGGAGCGACGGGTTATATTGGGAAACCTATCGACCCTGAACGGTTCGTCAGCCAGATAATGAGCTTCCTGCCCGAAGGGAAGGTGCCGTCATGAAGGTCCTTGTAGTTGATGACCGTGAAGACAACCTCTATCTGCTGGAAAGTCTTCTGGGCGGGAACGGTTTTGAAACAGATACGGCAAGGGAGGGACAAGAGGCCCTGGAAAAGGCGAGGAGAACCCCACCGGGACTAGTGATCAGCGACATCCTCATGCCCGGCATGGACGGGTTTGCGCTCTGCAGGGAGTGGAAAAAGGACCCGATCCTGGAAAAGATACCTTTTGTCTTCTATACCTTCACCTACACCGACCCCCGGGACGAGCAGCTTGCCCTGGACATGGGAGCTGACCGTTTCATACTTAAACCCGCAGAACCCGTGGATTTCATGAAGGTCATCAGAGATGTTCTGGCCCAATACGAGCACAATAACGGGATCCCTGCAAAAAAACCTATTGAGCCCGAGACAGTGGTATTGAAAGAGTACAACGAGGCACTGGTAAGAAAACTGGAGGATAAACTTGCCGACATAGAGTTACTGAATCAATCCCTGGATGAAAAAGACAAGAGACTCCTGCATATCAACCGGGTCCTCAGGGGGATCCGCGCGGTCAACCAGCTGATCGTCAAGGAGAGGGATAGAGACACCCTCACTCCGGAAGCATGCAGGAGGATAGTCGAAGGGAGCGGTTACGACGGGGCATGGATCATGCTGACCGGTCCCGGAAATGAACGGCTCAAATTTTCACAGGCAGGTTTCGAAGAAGAATCTTTCGAAAGTAGGACAGATCTGTTTTGTAAAGACGATCTTCCCCCCTGCTGTCGGAAATCCCTTGATGCGAAGGGACTGATCATCTCTCCGGCAGGATCGGACATTCACGAGGGCTGCCCCATGATATCCTTGTGTGGAATGGCCACATCCATGACGGCCCCCCTGACGCAAGAAGGTAAACTGTACGGGTTTCTCCTGGTTCTGCTCCCCCGGGATATAACAGCTGATGAAGAGGAAGTATCCCTCCTGAGTGAAATGGCCGGTGACCTGGCCTACAGTCTTGACAACATCTCAATGGCTGAAGCCAGGCAGAGATCGGACGCTACCCTGCGGGCGACCTTCGATTCGGCCATCGACGGCATAATTCTTTACGATCCTGACGCCGACAGGCTTGTCCGCTTCAACAGGGCGATCAGCAAGATGCTTGGTTACTCTCCCGAGGAGATGGAACGCCTGAAAATGGAGAACATGCACCCTGCGGAAGACCTTCCCGGAATAATGGAAGACCTTAAAAACCAGATAAGCGGAGTAACACCCCTTGCCGTTAATATTCCTATGAAGAGAAAGGATGGATCGATCTTTTATGCCGATGTAAACTCAAGTCCACTGGTCATTGACGGCAGGCTCCATGTCCTGGGGATCTTCAGGGATGTTTCCGGCATAAGGGATCTGAAGAAAAAAGAGAGGGACGCCATAGAGAGGCTGCGGAGAGCTCTTGCGACGACCATCCACGTTCTCTCCCAGATACTGGAGAGAAGGGACCCTTATACCGCGGGTCACCAGAGAAGAGTGGCCGCCCTTGCAGGGGAGATAGCCCGGGAAATGGGTTTTGACCAGGAGCGAATTGACGGAATCATCATGACCGGGCAGGTCCATGACATTGGCAAGATCTCCGTTCCTGCGGAGATACTGAGCAAGCCGGGCAAGATCTCTGAGATGGAACTTCGAATGATAAGAGAACACCCTATTCACGGGAGAGACATCCTGAAAGATGTCGACTCTCCCCTTCCTCTGTCTGATATCGTGTATCAGCACCACGAACGTCTGGACGGGTCCGGATATCCCAGGGGGATCAAGGGGGAGGAGATCCTCCTTGAAGCCCGCATTATCGCCGTAGCGGATGTGGTGGAGGCAATGGCAAGCCACAGGCCCTACAGGCCCTCCCACGGGATCGACGTTGCTCTTGATGAGATAGAAAGGAACCGGGGGGTCCTTTATGACGAAAAGGTAGTCGATGCTTGCGTTGAACTGTTCCGGCACAAGGGGTATGTTCTTCCTGACTGATCTGCCTCGAGGAAGAGACAGGAAAGCTTTCCTTGTGTTAAAAGAAGGTGGAAGGTCCCCTCATCTCTGGTTATCAGGGTTTTTGCTGTGAGAGGCGCAGATCAGCGACATGTAAGTTCAGGGGGCAAGTTTCCGGATCTAATTTAATCAGAAATCCACGGCTTCGGGATATACTGTCTCCCAGGACAGGAAGCGACATCGATTTCGAGGCCGGAAAGAATCTCCTTCCTGAACTGGAAGAGCTGGACAAACGTCTGGAAGGGGTCCAGGGGGCTTTAGTGAAAGGAGTTTTGTATGAGCATAAACAGGTTTAAAGGTTCAAGAAAAAGACTAAAAGATATTCCTCATGCCCTCTCCTGTCTTGAGGAGATAGAGTCGGCTGTTCAGGGGAAGACCCTTTTCACTGCCCTGGATTTTGACGGCACACTCGCTCCGCTTAATAACGACCCCGAAGCCGTCGAGATCTCAGCCGAGATGAAAAAAAGGGTGAAGAATCTTGCCCTCAGATGCCATGTCGCCATTATGACCGGAAGGGACCTTGACGACATCAGAGAAAGGGTCGGCCTTGAAGAGCTTTTCTACTCCGGGAGCCACGGTTTCGAGATAGCCGGTCCCCGGGAAAGCGGTCTTTTCTTTGAAGCAGGGAAAGAGTTCCTCCCCGTGTTGAATAAGGCAGAGGAACTTCTGCCCGGTATCATCGGAGATATACCCGGAGTATTGATCCAGAGGAAGAGGTTCTCGATATCCATCCATTACAGGATGGTCGAAAGGGAACGTATCAGGGAGCTTATTGAAAAAGCCGGACGTGCCGTGAAAAGTATCGGAGGACTCGTGGCAAGAAATGACAAGAAGGCGTTAGAAATTCTCCCTGGCATGACCTGGAACAAGGGAAGCGCTCTTCTCTGGATCCTTGAGGCTGCAGGCATGACGGATCAAGACTCGTTCGCAATATCCATGGGTGACGATGTAACTGACGAGGACATGCACAAGGCAGTCAAGGGACGTGGTGCCGGGATAATAGTTACGGGGACCGAACCCCACCTTTCAAGCTTTGCGGACTACAGGCTCGGAAGCATAGCCGAGGCCGGAAGGTTCATCGAGATCCTCGAAAGGATAGCCGGCAATATCTCTCAGAACTGAAATCGTTATCTAAAGGAAACTGCTGTTCTGTCATTTAACGCATGAAATTTTTACTCTCCGTCCCATCGGCACGGTCTCTGTGACCCTGAGCCCCGCGTCATTGGCGATGGAGCGTATCTTCTCCTCCGGGATACCGTGGAATGAAGAAACGGGCTCCATCAGGCAGAGCCGCCCTCCCGGTGCAAGGAGACAAGAAAGGGTATCCATTGTGCTCTGCCGTTTTCCGGGCGCTATGTCGTGAAGGACGTGAATGAACGTTACCAGGTCGAAACTCTCCGGCTCCAGCCCCAATGAACGGATGTCACCTTTCATGATCCTGGCGTTCGAATGACCCTTTAGCCTTGTCATGGCCCTCTCAGTCATGTAGGAGGAAGTATCCACGCCGACCACTGTCCCCCCTTTGTCCAGGGCTTTTGCCAGGTAAACTGTGAGTACTCCGTTACCGCACCCGAACTCCAGAACCCGTTCGCTCCCCTCAAGTTCCAGCCCTTCGACGAAAGGGGAGTATAGCCTTGGACCCGAAATTAAAGGGTGGATAACTGAAAGGCAAAAACGGAAAAGAAACCCCGGTTTTTCGAAGTCACGCTGTTCGAATTTTTCTTTTGATGAATTATCTGTCATGGTCCCACCCCCGGATAACATTGATCACCCTCAACCAAAATAATGATAATAATTATCATTCTGGTCAACACCCAGGCCGCTGAGAACAGTCGCTGCATGGGGATCATTCATGCAGGATGACCTTTTCCTCTCCAAATGGCTAGATCAGGAATTGCCATCGGGGAAAAGTTTACTTTTCAGGCCAAAATCACGGGATCACCGGGTTGGACCTTTCCTCCCTTTTCCACCCTCAAGAAGTACCCCTTTTCAGGCAGGAGGCACCAGCCCCTGTAATCGTAGGAGTGAGGCTCTCCAGGCTTTTTCCCTTTTTCCACGACGATCAGAATTACACTCTCTCCTATTTTCATGGTCTGTCCTGGAGAAAGGTCTTCCGGAAGTCCGGCTATAACAAGATTTTCTGCCAGGGATCCCGGGGGAAAGGGGAAACCGGCACTGTTTTCAGCCTCGGAAATATCCTCTGACCTCAGAAGGCTTACCTGTCTTTCCCCCATCCCGAAATGCCCGTCACCATTTATTCCCTTCCCCTTGACGAAGTGAGCAGCTTCCATTTCTGTTTTCGGCTTCTGCCGGTCCTTGCCTGCGCAGACGGCGATCACTTTAGGCATGAAGATTCTCCTTCCAGGATCTGTTGTTCCAGAACACGATCATAGGCAATAATACTCCCGGGAGATAGGATCTAGCGGGGAGGGTCTGCTGATGAGAAGGTCCGCTGTAGCTATTGTATTGTTGTCACTCGTGATATTCATGGTCTTTTGTGATGCAGGAGCTGGCGAAGCGCCGGAAGACACTCTTTTCACCTATGACTTTTCCGGTCTGGTTTTCGAAGTACGGTTCATAGAGGGTGCAGTGATCCTCTATCTTCCCGATGGCCCTCTGACGCTACCCCAGGGGATATCTGCGTCAGGGGCAAGATACACTGACGGGTCGACCACCTTCTGGATCAAGGGTGACGACGCCCACCTGGAGATCAACGGATCTTTGGTCGGGAAGAAAACAGATGTACCGCAGCAGTAAATCGTCACTTTTACCTGTTGGCCATCGGATGCTCTCCGGACGAGGCAGACAGGCCTGAGATACCGGGTCTTTGGCTTTCCGTGTCATTTTCCTCAGGGCTCGTTTTTCTTCAAGATCACCATTACGATATCGCTCCCGGAAGAATAGGGGGAGCCTTCTTCATCCAGGAGCCCCAGGGAGGAAGCCTCCTTTTCCAGGATCTTTCTCGTTCCAGGTGCCACTCCGTTACCATTCCCGACCCTGGCGGATATGAATACCGAGGGGGACCAGTCAGGGCTAATGATCCCGTAAGCGATGGCCCTCTCATTCAAACCCTCGCCGACGGGATCTCTCCCCAGATAGTTAAGCAGGTCCCCGTAATCGATCTCGCTAGGCCATCTCCCTCTCTCGGAGAAGAATACCGCGGAAGCACTCCTGAGGGTCATCAGGTCGGCCACTATCCTTGCGGCTACAGCCTTGCTTCTGGCGTCGCCATAGACAGCGAACAGGCTGCCTGAAAGGATGCCTATGATCAGGATCGTTATCAGAAGTTCAGTAAGTGTGAAGCCCTTTTCCCCTCTTGTCATGGAAGGATCCCCTGGAATTGTTGAATTTTTGCACCCTGGGAGGATATTAACGTGCCGGGAGGGTTTTGTCATCCCGGGGACTCTGCTCTGCTATAATTATTTGCCTTGGGGGAGACCGGACCTTCAGATCTTCCAGTGAATAATGGAGGTGTAGGGATGATCAGGCTGAAGACAAGCGAGGGCGACATCCTGCTAGAGATGTTCGAGGAAAAGGCCCCGAAGACGGTAGAGAATTTCCTTAACTATGTCAAGACCGGACACTATGACGGGACCATCTTTCATCGGGTGATCGACGGATTTATGATCCAGGGGGGCGGTTTTGACGAGACGATGAGTCAGAAAGCAACAGAAGAGCCTGTTGAGAACGAGGCCTCTAACGGGCTAAGGAACGAAGCCTACACTATTGCCATGGCCAGGACCCAGGACCCGCACTCTGCTACGACCCAGTTCTTCATCAATGTGAAGGACAACCACTTTCTGAACTTCACATCACCTGATGTCAGGGGGTGGGGTTATACCGTGTTCGGGAAAGTGATCGAAGGACATGATGTGGTCGACAGGATCAGGTCTGTCGAGACCTGCAGTCGTGCCGGTCTCGACGACGTCCCCGTTGAACCCGTAACAATAATCAAGGCTATTGTGGAGAAGGAAGAAGAAAGATGAAGATCAGCCCCTTCCCGGAAGTGGACTCGATCCTCAGGCAGGCCGGTCTATGCGATTGTCTATGGGTGGCCCCATCGTCCATGACAGTTTCCCAGTGGGTGAGGATGAAGTGCATGTTCGGGTGTCCGGATTACGGAAAGAACGCCTCCTGCCCTCCCCATGTCCCCTCCGTGCAGGAATGCAGGGAGCTGCTGGGTGAGTATTCCCATGCTGTTCTGATCCACCTGGTCTGTGATGTACACTCTGAAGAGAGAGGATCGTGGTGCGCAAGTTACCAGAAGTTGCTTGTGGAGGCGGAGAGGCAGGTCTTCCTGGCGGGACATGAAAAGGCTTTCCTTCTCTCCTTCGACAACTGCAACCTCTGCGGAGAGTGCACAGCCGATCCCAGGGACTGCAGGCTCCCCTACATGAGGAGACCGACCATGGAGGCCTTCGCAATAGACGTCTACTCCAGTGTGAGAAGGCTGGGGTACTCCATATCGGTCAAGAAGGACAGGGAGGAGAAGCCCGACCGTTTCGCCCTTCTGCTGGTGGAATAGGGTTATCTGATGGCTGACTCCAGTCATGCATCGATCATTGCGGCAGAACTCGGGATAAGCGAGGAGAAGGTCCTTGATACGGGCGCCCTTTTGCAGGAAGGGTGTTCGGTGCCCTTCATTGCCCGTTATCGCAAGGAGGCTACCGGCTCACTGGACGAGGTGGCGGTACTCGCCATAAGGGACAGATTTGCACAGCTGGAGGAGTTGGACAGGAGAAAGGCTGCCGTGATCAGATCCCTGAGGGAGAGGGACCTTCTCACAGAGGAACTCGAGAGAGCTGTTGCAGTAGCTCCGAACATGACAGCCCTGGAGGATATCTATCTCCCCTTCCGTCCGAAGAGAAGGACCAGGGCGTCCATCGCGCTGGGAAAGGGGCTGAAGGGTCTGGCAGACGCCCTCGTGGATGCCGCCGCGGGAGAGAGAACTGACCTTGATCCCCTCTCAGAGGCAGCCAGGTATATTGACGGAGGCAAGGGCGTGAAGTCGGCAGATGATGCCCTTGCGGGAGCAAGGGATATAATTGCAGAGAGGGCCAGCGAGGACAGAAGGGTCAGGGTCGCACTCAGGGCAGTCTTTGCTCGCAACGGAAGGCTATCGTCGAAGGTTGTCAGGGGCAGGGAAGAGGAAGGTCTGAAGTACAGAGACTACTTCGATCTCGAAGAGCCAGCCAGATCCACTCCCTCACACAGGATCCTGGCCGTCTTCCGAGGGGAGAGAGAGGGCTTTCTCACCGTATCGGCAAGGCCGCCCTCTGAACTTGCCTTCCTGGAGATGGAGAGGGTGTTCATCAAGGCCGAAGGTCGGGCAGCCGATGAAGTCAGAAAGGCCATCAGGGATGGCTACGTGCGGCTCGCGGGACCCTCAATGGAGACTGAGCTAAAGAATGCCCTGAAGGTAAGGGCAGACCGGGAGGCCATAGGGGTCTTCTCCTCCAACGCAAGGGAGGTCCTGATGGCTCCCCCGCTCGGAGCCTTTCCTGTGATGGCCATCGACCCGGGTATACGGACCGGGTGCAAGCTGGTGATCCTCGATGCCAGGGGGCGGCTAGTTCTTGATGATGTGATATTCCCCTTTTCGGGCAGGAAGGCCGAGGAGGAGGCCAGGAGAAAGGTATGCCGCATTCTCGAAAAACACCCGGTAAAAGCAGTCGCGGTGGGTAATGGAACTGCGGGAAGGGAGACCATGGCCTTCCTGCAGGGGATGGAACTTCCGGGCAATCCCAGGGCGATCCTTGTGAACGAAAGCGGTGCCTCGATCTACTCGGCTTCGAAAACCGCTCGGGAGGAGTTCCCTGACAGGGACGTAACAGTCAGGGGATCCGTATCGATAGGGAGGCGTCTCCAGGATCCTCTGGCCGAGCTGGTAAAGATCGATCCCAAATCCATCGGCGTCGGTCAGTACCAGCACGATGTGGACCAGAAGAAGCTGACGCAGTCACTGGAGGATGTGGTTGTCTCCTGTGTGAACGCCGTAGGGGTGGAACTGAACACCGCGAGCCCTCACCTCCTGTCCTACGTATCAGGTCTTGGACCCGGCCTGGCGGCTAACATTGTCGCATGGAGAGGATCCATGGGGCCTTTCAGATCGAGAGCACAGCTGCGCGAGGTGTCGCGTCTCGGCCCCAGAGCCTTTGAACAGTCCGCGGGGTTCCTAAGGATCAGAGGGAGCGTGAACCCTCTCGACGCAAGCGCTGTACACCCTGATCATTACGTTATTGTCGAGCGGATGGCCTCCGACCTGGGGTGTTCCGTCGAGGATCTCCTTGAGAACGAGAGCATGAGAGAGAGGATAAATGTTACTCATTATGTCTGTGAAAAGGCGGGCATACCTACCCTGAGAGATATCATGTCCGAATTGGCCAAGCCTGGCCGGGACCCCAGGAAGAATTTTGAAAGCGTGGAGTTCTCTCCTTCCGTACATGGGATAGAGGACCTGAACCCGGGGATGGAGCTTACAGGAGTGGTCTCCAACGTGACCGCCTTTGGCGTCTTCGTGGATGTGGGTGTCCACCAGGACGGGCTGGTACATGTCAGTCAGATGTCTGATCGTTTCGTGAAAAAACCGTCGGACCTGGTAAAGGCAGGGCAGAAAGTCCGGGTCTCTGTACTGGAGGTAGACCTGCAGCGTAGAAGGATATCCCTGGCCATGAAAGGCGTCCGCCAGGACCCTTCCTGACGTTCTTTAAAAAGTGGCTTAATGTTCCTTAACATTTCTCAACCTCACCTTCAGTCTCCCGATAGTAAACTTCTGGAAATCATGAATGGATCGGGTGAAGTCCAATGCTGACGATGAAAAGGTTCCTCCAGTCAATCTGCTTTCTGATCCTGTTCTCTCTCGGCGCTGCCGCATACGCTTCAGGTGCACCGCCGGGTTCGATCGTCCTCACCCTGGAGGATTGCATCAATACGGCGATCTCAGGTCATCCCGACCTGGCAGCAGGGAGGTCGGATCTCGAAGCCTCCGAGGCCAGAGTTGGGCAGGCCCAGTCGAGTCGTTACCCTTCCCTGGGATTTTCCACGGGTTTTTCTGAAAGGTCCTCCGGTGGGACTGGACCGTCGGAAGGTTCCTGGTCGAACGGTATCACGCTGTCACAGCTGGTCACCGACTGGGGCAGGACGCACGCGACGGTCAGAAGGAGCCTGCTGGATGTTGACAGCAGAACCCTGGCCCTTGAGGCGAAGCAGTCTGACGTGGTGTTCGAGGTCACGAGAGCCTATTTCCAGCTTCTTAGATCCGTGAAGGACCTGGAGGTCGCCGAGGAGACCCTGGCGTTGAACGAGGTCAGGCTGGAGCAGGCAGAAGCCTTTTTCAAGGTCGGGAAGGTTTCAAAGTACGATGTGACTGCCGCCCAGGTTTCCAAAAGCAATGCAGACCTCGCGCTGATACGTGCACGCACCTCCAGGAAGGAAGCCATGACCGCTCTGAAGGCAGCTATGGGCCAGGCGGGAGCCCCTGACTTCAGGGTCGTCGATGTGGAAGGTCACGAAACAGACGTCAGGGACGACGATGTTCCCTCCCTTGATGAGGCGATAGGCATCGCCCTTGAGAACAGGCCCGACCTCCTGGCTTACCAGGTAGCCCTTCGGTCCGCCGAGACCTCCGTTACCCTTGCCAGACTGGATAACGTCCCCCAGCTTCATCTTTCAGGGAACTACGGGTGGGGGAATTCCGGTTTCTGGGGCGGTGACAGCTGGAGGGCGGGGCTGACCCTTTCTTTTTCCCTCTATGATGGAGGACTGCAGAGAGAGAAGACAAGAGAAGCCATGGCCGGCCTGGATGGGGCCGAGGCCAGACTGGAGGCTTACAGGCAGATCGTGGTCAGCGACGTTACCCAGGCTGTTCTGGCAGCCTCAGACGCTTCTGAGGCCGTCTCGGCAGCCTCAGAGGGGCTGCGGATGGCAACAGAGAACCTTGAGATCGCAACCGGGAGGTACAGGGTAGGCGTAGGATCACCACTGGAGGTCTCTGATGCCACCAGAAATTACACCGAGGCCAAAGCTGCCTGGTATGCGGCTTTATACGATCGACTTACGGCCCGGGCGGCCCTGAAGAAGGCCATGGGAGTGACAGCAAGATGAAGAAGAACAGGAAGTTCCTGGCAGCTTTTCTTGTTTTTGTGGCAGCGGCCGGTATCTGGTACTACCGGTCACGTTCTTCTGACGTGCCCGTTGTCCAGACCACCACCGTCGTTCGGGGAGGTATCGTCAAGACCGTTTCTGCGACGGGATCCCTGAATGCGGTCAACACTGTGAACGTTGGAGCCCAGGTATCGGGAACGATCAGGAAGATACACGTGAATTACAACTCCCTGGTCCAGAAAGGGGATCTTCTTGCAGAGATAGACCCCTCTCTTCTGGAGGCCAACATCAGGCAGTCAGAGGCCAGCGTACTCTCCGCCCTGGCCTCCCTCCAGGAGGCAAGGGCAAACCTGGCCGAGGCAAAAAATAACCTGGAACGGAACAGAGAGCTTTTCTCCAGGGGTTATATAGCGGCGATGGAGCTGGATCAGTCACAGACAGCCTACGAGACAGCACTTTCCCGAACCAGAAGCTCTGAAGCATCCCTTTCCCATGCCAGGGCAGACCTCGATTACAGGAAGATCAACCTGGGGCACACCAGGATAGTATCCCCCATCGACGGGGTGATCATTAACCGGGAGGTCGATGAAGGGCAGACGGTCAACGCAAGCCAATCGGCCCCGACGCTCTTCACAATCGCCGAGGATCTGTCCAGGATGCAGGTCGAAGCCAACATTGACGAGGCCGATATTGGCCTGATCAGGCAGGGTCAACCTGTACAGTTCACCGTTGACGCTTTCCCTGATGAGTCTTTCGTGGGTTCCGTCAAGGAGGTCCGACTTGCGGCCGCAACAACCGACAACGTGGTGACCTACACGGTCATCATTTCTGTGGAGAACGAGAAGAAGATCCTGATGCCGGGCATGACCGCCAACGTATCAGTAATAGTGGAGAAGAAGGATAACATACTGAAAGTCGCCAGTTCCGCCCTGAGATTTCGGCCTTCAGCGGATTCCGGCGGATCACAGTTCAGGGGGACGGCCCTCTGGACCCTTGAGAAGGGTGAACTGGTTCCCCATCTTGTCAAGACGGGGATCTACGACGGAATGTTCACCGAAGTTGAGGGGGAGGGGCTGGTCGAGGGCATGGAGGTTGTCACCTATATATCCAGCGCCTCGGAAGGAAGGTCATCCAGCGCTTTCGGGTTCGGAGGCCGGCCCAGGTGACGGGGTGACGGAAGATGACGATGAACGGAATAGTCAGGGTTGAAAGCATCACCAAGATATACAGCCTGGGCGATGTCAAGGTTGAAGCCTTGCGGAAGGTCAGTTTCTCGGTAGAGGCCGGAGAATTCCTCTCCATCATGGGAGCTTCAGGTTCAGGAAAGTCGACAATGATGAACATCCTGGGGTGCCTTGATACGCCGACTGGGGGACAGTATTTCCTTGAAGGGCATAACGTCAGTCGCCTGTCGGGGGACGAACTTGCGGACATTCGCAAGCACAAGATCGGTTTTGTCTTCCAGGGTTTCAACCTTCTCCCCCGGATGACGGCCCTGGAGAATGTAAAGCTTCCCATGCTCTACAACGGAGTACACCCCTCCATGAGGGACAGGAAGGCCATGGATGCCCTTGAAATGGTGGGATTGGGTGACAGGGCTAACCACCAACCCCAGCAGCTCTCGGGGGGGCAGCAGCAGAGAGTGGCCATAGCACGTGCCCTTGTTAACGACGCCCCGATCATCCTGGCCGATGAGCCGACGGGGAACCTGGACAGCAGGACCAGCAAGGACATCATGGATCTTTTCACGGATCTTAACAGGGAGTACGGAAGGACCATAATACAGGTCACACACGAGGCAGAAATGGCCTCCTACGGCAAGAGGGTCATCACTTTCCGGGACGGAATGGTGCTGAAGGACGAAAGGACGGAACGTCCATGATCTCGCTTTGGGAAACGTCAAGGATATCCTTCAGGGCCCTGACGGCCAACAAGATGCGCTCTGCACTGACCATGCTCGGGATAATAATCGGTGTTATGGCGGTCATCATGATGTTCGCCATCGGCTCCGGCGCAAACAGGGAGATCTCCGACAGGTTTTCCAGCATGGGGAGCAACATGCTTACAGTGAGACCCGGGGCAAGCCAGGGCCCCGGAGGGATCCGTAGCGGGACGGTGAACACCCTTACGGTGGATGATGCCAGGGCCATATCGGAGGAGTGCATGGCCGTGGCATACGCTGCCCCCGTCTACGGGGGCAGCGCCCAGGTCGTCTACGGCAACCAGAATTGGTCCACATCAGTCACAGGTACCACGCCAGAATACCTCTTCGTCCAGGACTGGACCGTTGGATCGGGTATCGTATTCACCGAGCAGGACGTCAGGAGCGCGACCAAGGTCAGCGTTATCGGAAAGACGATAGTGGATAACCTCTTCGGGGGGGAGGACCCCATAGGGAAGACCATCAGGATAAGGAACGTCCCGGTGGTTGTGGTTGGGGTCCTGGGAGAGATAGGGACCAACCCCATGGGCAGGGATCAGGACGATATAATCCTTGTGCCTGTGACGACAGCCCAGAGAAGGCTTTTCAGTTCTTCCAGGTCCGGGTCGGTCTCAACCATTATGGTAAAGGCCCGAAGCTCTGAACTGCTCAATGCGGCTCAGGACCAGGTAGAGTCGCTCCTGAGAATGAGACACCGCGTCCGTAAAGGGGAAGAGGACGATTTCTCCGTAAGGAACATGGCACAGATGGTGGAGAACGCCAAGGCTGCAACAAGAACGATGACCATGCTTCTCACGGCAGTGGCGGGAGTCTCCCTTCTCGTGGGCGGGATAGGGATAATGAACATCATGCTGGTATCCGTCACCGAGAGGACCCGGGAGATAGGCATCAGAATGGCTCTCGGGGCGAAGACAATAGATATAAGGCTTCAGTTCCTGGTCGAGGCTTTGATGCTATCCCTGTTGGGGGGGACGACGGGGATCCTTCTCGGGGTGGCTGGTGCCCTTTCCATATCAAGGGCCTTCGGCTGGGCGGTGGAGGTGTCACTGTTCTCGATCTCCCTGGCTTTCGGTTTTTCTGCCTTCGTAGGGATATTTTTCGGGTACTACCCGGCCTGGAAGGCATCGCTGCTGAATCCAATAGAAGCGCTCCGGTACGAATAAGGCAGCGGGAAGGTTCTCCCCGCTGCCTTTCTTTCCTGAATGATCCGATTCCGACGGTATGAGCCTACCAGGGGCAGTTCGCGTTCTTGAGCCTTATGCTCGGTTCCACGATCTTTCCATCGAGGAGATCGGCCTTCAGGAAGGCTCCCTCAGGGAAACGCCAATGTGCAACGCCGTCCTTGAAGACGAGCCGTACAGGCAAATCTCGCATATTTCCAACCTCGTTCCTTTCTTGATATTGACGTATTATAGCACCTCCGGAAAAGCCAGTCAAACAGACTAACAAGAGTGTTTTTAACATACTTCCAGTTATCCATTGTATGCTTTTACTACCTTGTGATCCCTTGAAAGAATCCAAGGATGGATCCTGTCCAAAAATGCACCCTGTCCGAGGATGGACTTGGTCCAATGGGTGCAAGATCCGTGCCAGACATTATTATCAGTCAGTATAGGCGGACAGGAGTGATGATCAGGTGTTGAAGGAACCTGTTCTGATCAACGTTTTTCAGGGTCTGGGAACAACCTTTCCCTGGCGGAAGAGATAGTTGCGGGACTGCTCCAGGAGGGTATCGCAGCCCAGCTGAGACCCCTTGAGAGGAGTGACCCGGGGGATACCCGTCAGGCCGGGACCATCGGGCTTGCATTCCCTGTTGCGATGTTCTCAACCTACCCCTTTGTCTGGGACTTTGTAGAGAACCTCCCCGACGGGAACAACAAGGATATTTTCATGCTCGACACCCTCGCGGGGTTAAGCGGCGGAATCGTCGGCCCCCTGAAAAAAGCCGTATCCGCCAGGGGGTACTGTCCTACAGGAGCTACGGAGATACGTATGCCTTCGAACTATGCAAGGACCGATCATGAGAAGCCCGAAGACGAGCGTCTGCGCTCTAAAGGACGCGAGAAGGCGGCATCCTTTGCGAAGGATCTTGCTTCGGTAAGGGCTTCGTGGCCGTCGATACCCCTTTTGCCGGACCTTGTCAAAAGGGTGGGCCGTGATCCCCGGAGCGCTGCATAGAGGGCAATACGCAGGAAGTTCCCCATCTCGGTCGACGTCCGGAAGTGCACAAGGTGCGGCTTGTGCTCGAAGGTTTGCCCAGTGAGGAACATTATCCTGGAGGGCTTTCACGGTTTTGGGGATCGCTGTCTTTCCTGCCAGCGATGTGTATCTCTCTGTCCGGAGGAAGCTATTGGGGTACAGGGACGGTCTTTTGTCCCATACCGGGGGCGGACCTCGAAAAGATGCTCGATATGGCTTGCAATGGCCACTAGTTCGGAAGGTCCCGAACCCTGCATCGAACTCTGATGCACCGATCGGTCATGAGTGCTATAATTCCGCCTGTTGGTGTCATTTTTTGATCAGGGATTACAGTGCTGTCTCCTGGGGTTCCCCTTCAGGAAACCGTTTAGGAGTGGCAGATATCAGAGGAGACGAAGGGGGGGAACCTGGCGTGTCTGAAAAATGGAAGGACGAACTTACCGAACAGCTGACAAAAGCGATCCTGTCCCTCGAGACTAGCGAGGAGGTCTACGATTTCCTCGAGGATGTGGCGACCATCGGAGAGATACGGGCTTTGGCCCAGAGGCTGGAAGTGGCCAGAAGGCTCAACGAAGGCGAGACATATCCCGTAATTGCCCAGCAGACCGGTGCCAGTACTGCTACGATCAGTCGGGTGAAAAAGTGCCTCGACTATGGGGCTGACGGTTACAAGTCGGTCCTGGAAAAGATGCAATAGTGCAGGCCGGATAAACAGGCCTTACCGGGACGGGCATCCCGCCTTTGCAGCGGAGTGCCCGTTCTTTGCAAGGGAGTGATCTCAGCCGTGGCAAGTCTCTACAGGTTCTTCGGGTTCGCTCTTCTGGCCATTATGACCTTGATAGTCTGGGCCTACATAGATCACTGCAGGAACAGGAAGAAGGCCACCAGATACGTTACAGAGAAGCTCCAGATGCCTGGGGTGAATTTTGAAATGACGCGGTTCGTGAACATGGCAAGGATCATCAGGAGCGCTTCCGAGAGCCTTTTGCTCGTTTTCTTCCTTAAAGACAGGCATATCGAGATCCCCGGATTCAGGCCGGAAGAAGTGGTGGATATCCCTCCTGACGGTGTTCTGCTTGCGGACCGTGAGAGATCAAGGTCCCTTGTGTATGTGGAAAGAGGTAAAAAGATATTCTTTCTGGATATGAAGGATTTTGTCCCCGGGACGATATGCTATGTGAAAAGAGGAACGGGGGGCGTCAAGTTCGGGGAAAAGGAGATACCCTCAAGCAACCGGGACTGGTTTTTGATCGACAGGACTCGAGGCAGGACCCTCTATCCACCTCTCAGAGAACTTGAGCAGCACCCCGGCGACGGATTCTTCCACCTGCAGGGTATCGCCCCTACTGAAGGTTTTCTGCTGGACGAGGAGGGAGGACTTCTTCTTGTGGACGAGCAGAGAGGTACTTTTGCATTCCGCAAGAGCGGCAGAGATCTGCTCGAGGTCTTCTCATCCGGTGACATTATCTCTGTGGAAACAAACGACGAAGACCCCGACCTTCTCGATTTTGAAGTGGGGAGAAAGAGAAAGACCGTCTTCACTTTCGAGTTCAACGATGCCGGGGAAGCAGCCTACTGGAAAGCTTGGTTCGAAGAGACAAAAAAGGGAAAAACCGGGAGCGGGGAGGATGCCCGGTCGGTCTTCCTGAAACTGCCCCTTCTCAAGGGTATTTGAGTTCCAGCGATCATTTCCCTGGTTTTTTCCCCTTGCGCTGCTTGTGGCGGATGAATATGGCCCTGTTCCCCGACTCGCCCCCGACCGCCCGGGATTCCATCTCGAAAAGCCCAGTTGCCTTGACCAGGGAGCTCAGCTTCCTGAAGCCGTAGTTCCTGGAATCAAAAGAAGGGGACTGGTTGGAAATATGCTGCCCCACGTTCCCGAGGGCGGCCCAGCCGTCCTCGTCTGCAACGGCGTCCACGCTGTTCCGGAGGAGGTTGGCAAGTTTTGTATCTCCCCTGAGCATTTTCGGGGCCTGTTTCTTCTTCGCTGCCAGGTCTTCACCAGCAGTATGCTCCGATCCGTCCTCCGCTGACTCCTTTTCAAGGATCTCCGTGTAAATGAACTTGTCGCAGGCGCTTACAAAGGCGTTGGGAGTGTTCTTCTTGCCGAACCCATAAACGGTGATGCCGCCCTCCCTGATGCGTGTGGCAAGGCGGGTGAAGTCACTGTCGCTGGATACCAGGCAGAAGCCGTTAAAGCGGTTGGAGTAGAGCAGGTCCATGGCGTCAATGATCATGGCGCTATCGGTGGCGTTCTTTCCTACTGTGTAGTGGAACTGCTGGATCGGGTGGATAGCATAAGTCAGGAGGACCTCCTTCCAGCCCTTCAGGTAGGGAGAAGTCCAGTCTCCGTATATTCTTTTTACGCTTGCTATGCCGTACTTGGCAATCTCGGCGAAAAGGTTCTCGATCACCGAGGGGGAAGTATTATCGGCATCGATCAGTACAGCGAGGTTCTGTTGTCTTTCGGGTTCCGGGACCATTTTTCTTCCTCCCTGGTTCATTTTGGCGAGCCAACACGATTATAAGGCATTAGCGACCTCTCATCAGGGAGACTTCGATCTCTCCAAGCACCTTGTCCACAACAACTGCCATAAGAGCAGCCGGAATAGCACCCTGAAGGACCACAGCGGGGTTATGAGAGATCAGCCCCGATATTATCGGGGCACCCAGCCCGCCGGCACCTATAGTCGCTCCAATGGTGGCCGTCCCGACGGAGATCACCGTGGATGTTCTGATCCCTCCCATTATTACCGGTATAGCCACTGGTAGTTCAATCCTGAAAAGGGACTGGAAGGGGCGCATACCCATACCCTTGGCGGCATCGAGCACCTCAGGGGGTACCGACATCAGTCCTGTTACGGTATTGTGCAGCACAGGCATGAGCCCGTAAAGGAAGAGAGCAAAAAGAGCCGGAGTGAAGCCGAAACCGAGGAGGGGCACGGCGAGTGACAGAACCGCAACAGGCGGGAAGGTCTGCCCGATGGAAGCCAGATCATCGATGACGGGGATGAAGTCCCTGCCTCCCTTTCTCGTTACGACAATTCCCCCGGCAACTCCCAGCAGGGTGGATAAAAGTGACGCTAACCCCACAAGAAAGAGGTGCTCCCCCGCCAGTCCCGCCAGGCTCGAACGTTCATAGAGCACCGTTCTCTGGCCGGGGAAAAGGTACCGAAGGGACCGCTCCCAGGCCGGTTCAGCCAGCAGCATGACCAGCAAGGCAACAGCCATGGCTGTTGCAAGGGCCCACCTTGAGAGGAGCTTGCCGGATCTCATGACGCCCCTCCAGGCCTGAGTGCGGCGGACAGCCTCCGGAGCAGCCCGTCCGCCGAGAGGGCAAGAATCACCGTCGGGATGGCACCAAGCAGGATAAGGTCAGGAGCTGCCTCTCCCAGACCCTGGAAGATGAACTGACCCAATCCCCCTGCGCCTATCAGGGCAGCTACAGCGGTGTTCCCGATGGTCTGGACTCCTGAGATCCGGACTCCCGTTACAACCACGGGTAGGGCGATCGGCAGTTCCACGTTGAGGAAAAGTTGCAGAGGATCCATTCCCATCCCTCTTCCTGACTCGATCACGCTTGGGTCTATCATGGAGAAGGCCGACAGGGTGTTGCGAATTATAGGGAGAACAGAGTAGACGGTCAGAGCGATCAGGGCGGGAGCCCATCCTATCCCCCCTATCCCCATGGAGGCCAGCAGGGGGACCTTTCTTGATGCGACAGCAAGGGGTGCTATCAAGAGTCCGAAAAGTGCGAGACTGGGTATGGTCTGGAGGGTGTTAACAGCGGAAAGGATGAAGGCTCTTGTCCTCCTTTTCCTGAAAGCTGCAATTCCCAGCGGAAATCCTATGACCGTCCCCAGGGATACTGCCGAAAAAGACAGGGTCAAATGACGGGAGAGTTCCTGCCAGAAACGGGAGCTCCTGTTTAAGAACTCCACCATGAAGGAGAGGCTGTCGAGCTGCCCTGAAAGAAATAGCCCCAAAAGGGCTGCATAGAAACTGAAGCAGATGAAAGTGAAAGATCTTTCCTTCAGCGAGGCGATACGGCATGAGGACATGATCATGTAGGCGCCAAGAAGGGAGATCCAGGCCCCCGAACCCAACGATACCCTGGCAAGGGGAATATCTCCCTCGAGGATCTTTGATGACGAAGCACCGGCCTGCCAGAGGATCAGAAAGATCAGGGTCCTTGACAGAAAGGCTGCCGCTGCTGACCTCTGGCGGCTCGCACCCACCATCGCTGATACAAAAGAAGCAAGTACCAGAACCACAATGGCTAGAACGGGGGTGGAACCAAGAGCCCGGTAGACAGGAAGAGTCGCAGGAGGCGATATCCTGGTCTCCCTGACCACCAGAAAGGGGAGAAAGGACAGCGCAAAGACAATTACCATGGAACCGGCTATCATTACCCTGTCACGGCGGGGTGGGTTCTCCATAACAGCCTTCCCGGTCTCTTCACGCATATCCGGGTGGCATCTAGTCTACGAACCCCTGGGAACGGAGGAATTCTCCGGCCACCCTTGCAGGGTCCTGTCCTTCCACGGCGATCCGGCCGTTCAAAGTCTGAAGTGTCAGGAGGTCCAGCCTTTCAAAGACCGGGTCCATAATGCCGGCGATCTCTGGATATGCGTCAAGGATCTCCTTCCTGATTATCGGGGAAGGCTCGTAGACGGGCTGTACCCCGAGGGTATCCTCCAGGACCAGAAGATCAAGGACGGCTATGCCTCCATCAGTACCGTAAGCCATGGCGGCGTTTACTCCGTCCCGACCGAGAGATGCGGCCTGTTCCGTCTGGGCCGTGTTCCCTCCGGAGAGGATCAGCAGGCTTCCGCTGTCAAGCTTGAAACCGTAGGCATCCTCGAAAGCCGGTAAAGCGTCGGGCCGTGTGGCGAACTCCTCGGAACAGGCAAGTCGGATCCTTCCGCCACTGTTGACGAAGGCCGCAAGGTCTTCAAGAGTTGACAGACTTTCCTGTTGGGCAAGGTCCTTTCTTACGGCAATGGCCCAGGTGTTGTTCGCCGGAGCCGGACTTAGCCATACGATGCCGTTCTTTTCCAGGTCCAGGGCGGACACCCTCCGGTGGGCGCTTTCCGGGTCCTTCCATACCCCGGCGTCGCTGTCCTCGAAAAAGTAGTAGCCGTTCCCGGTGTATTCAGGGTATATATCTATCTCTCCGGCAATTATAGCCTGCCTGACCACGCTGGTCGCTCCCAGGCCAGTTCTGTCAATGACCTTGAAACCCTTTGATCTAAGCAGTATAACTATCATCTGTCCCAGCAGGCTTCCCTCGGTATCTATCTTTGAACCCACAGTCAGCATGCCCTGGGCGGAAAGACCGGGGTGAGCCGAAAGGGCAAGAAAGGATACCATCAGGAAAACTGAAAGGACCGAGGCTGCTATCCCTTGTCGTATGCCGGGTTTTTTTAATGTCAACATGACGTCACCTCCGGTTCGATTTTGTTCATCACTTTACAACAATGATAGTCCGTCGCTCAGATCCTGTCAAAATTGCTGTGCGGACTGATGAATATTGATAGTTCCTGGGACCTGGGCGATCTTCGGCAGGGGAGGTTGACGGGATCTTTCGATCTGCAGCCTTGAACCCGGAGCGAGGGACATTGATAATACATTGATAATACGAGGAAAGCCAGGATCTTCCAATGCCTGCCGGGACCGGATGCAGGAGAAAGGGTCTCCTTTATGTCAGTTCAGGCAACAGCAGCATCTGCAGTATTTGTTCTTACGATCATCGCAATAGCTACCGGAAGGATGAGGAGGAGCGTCGCAACCCTTTTGGGCGCAAGCCTGCTCATGGCTTTCAATGTCATACCTGCCCACAGGGCTGTTGCCTACATCGACTTCAACACCATCGGCCTGCTCATGGGGATGATGATAATTGTGGGCGTCATCTCCAGGACAGGCCTGTTCCAGTATATCGCAGTCATGACGGTCAAGGCCACCGGGGGCAGGACCCATCTCACCTTCATCTCCGTCCTGGCCGTCACGGCCCTTCTTTCTGCTTTTCTTGACAATGTGACCACGGTCCTTCTGGTCAGCCCGGTGGTGATCTCACTGGTTGACCTGATGGATGTGAACCCTATCCCCTTCCTTGTAGGAGAGGCCTTTGCCTCCAATATCGGAGGGACGGCAACTCTTGTTGGAGATCCGCCGAACATAATCATCGGGTCATTCGCGAACTTCTCCTTCATGGATTTCATTTTCTACCTGACACCTGCCGCCGTACTGGTCCTGGCCGTCGTCACCGCCTGGCTCCTCTTTCACTTTCGCAAGGATCTGGTCGGCGGGGAGAGGGCTGCCGAGAGAATAGCCCAGGTAGATGAGTCAAGACTGATAAAGGACAGGCATCTCATGGTCCGTGCCTCGGCCGCCATGATCCTTGTGGTTACCGGTTTCGGAATACACCATTTGCTTGAGCTGCCTGCCTCGGTCATAGCTCTCCTGGGCGCGGCCCTGCTCCTTGCCGCAGTACCCGTAAACGGCGACGAGATCATTCACAGGGATATCGAGTGGCCTACCATACTGTTCTTTGCTTCCCTCTTCATAATTGTCGGAGCACTCAACGAGACGGGTGTCATAGCTGCCACATCGGGACTGTTCGGTTCACTCTTCGGCGGAAGGCCTCTGCTGGCAGCCATAGCCGTTCTGTGGTTCTCGGGGCTTGTCTGTGCCTTCGTCAATAACGTGGCATTCACGGCCACCTTTGTATACGTGGTCCGTGACATGGCAACAGCAACCGGAATGGATCCGGGGCCGCTGTTCTGGGCCCTGGCTCTCGGGGCATGTCTGGGGGGGAATGGGACCTTCATGGGATCTGCGGCGAATGTCATTGTCGCCGATATCGCTGAAAAAAGCGGTAACCGGATCCATTTCAGGACATTCATGAGGACGGGACTGAAAGTAGTAGTAATATCACTGACCACCGCAAGCCTTTATGTGGTTGTCAGATGGGGAGGTCTTTTCTGACAGGTGTGGCCTTGCTTTACCTCTTTGTCTGTAAAGAGGATACTTGTAGGGACCAAAGAAAGGAGGTTCCCTGATGCTTGTGGGAGATCTTATGGACAGGGACCTTACGGCCGTATCCCCAGAGACGACCGTAGCAGAGGCCGTGGAGATTATGGCCGGTCACAGGATATCGGGAGTTCCTGTGGTCGATGAAGAGGGCAAGGTGATGGGCTTCCTGAGTGAGAAGGACGTTGTGAGGGCGGCTCTCCCCGGCTATTTTGACCTCTTGCAGGACTCCTCCTTTCTCCCGGATTACGGTCAGTTCAGGAAAAGGCTTCAGAGGGTCAGTCTCGAAAGGGTCGACAAGTACATGAAAAGCGATGTGATAGTCTTTGAAGAACAGGATACGGACCTGCATGCAGCGATGGCCCTTATCTCCAGAAACCTTAAGAGGGCTCCAGTCGTGAGAGATGGCATCTTTTCCGGGGTCATCAGCAGGGCCGATCTCCTTGACTACATTCTTCACTCCAGAGAGGAACCTTCGGACTGATGTCACGCAAGGGTTTTACGCTGAAATTCTATGGCCCATGGCAGCGGGCGGCCGGTGTGGAAGAGCTCTTCCTGCCCCAGGAGAGTGTCACGACCGTTTGGTGTCTTATCAAGAAGCTGGAAGCCCGGTTCGGAGAGGAGTTCTCCTCCCACAGGGAGGGGTTGGTCTGTCTTTATGACAGTGTAAAGGGTCCCAGGGCCCTTGATCTGAACGAAGATCTTCTTCCGGGCTCCACCATCCTCTTCCTGGGGATCGTGGAGAGCGGTTAAACAAGGCAGGGAGGGAAAGGAATGAATGGGTACCAGGGAAGAGTTGCAATGATCGAGTTGGGGGAGAGAAGGTACAGGGATATCTTCCTCGACGAGGGTCTTGTCAGAAAGTACATAGGGGGATCGGGGCTGGGGACCTACTTCCTGTTAAAGTTCTGCACCCCCGGGACCAAACCTCTATCGCCGGAGAACCCTTTGATCTTCACTACAGGCCCCTTCCAGGGGACAGGCATACCAACTTCCGGTAGGCACCAGGTGGTAACCAGGTCACCTCTTACAGGGATATTCCTGGAATCCGATGCTGGAGGCAGCTTCGGGTTCCATCTCAAGAGGGCAGGCTACGACGGCCTTATCATTACCGGAAGGTCTGAAAGACCGGTTTATCTGAAGGTGCTGGACGGCCAGATAGGCTTTGAGGATGGCCAGGACCTTTGGGGACTGGACACCATGGAGACCGATGCGAGGCTCAAATCGGTCTTCGGTGAGAGGATCGGAGTCTCCTGCATAGGCCCCGCAGGTGAAAAACAGATACCCCTTGCAGGGATCTTCCACGACGGTACTGACGCCAGAGCCGCAGGAAGAGGAGGGGCAGGAGCCGTAATGGGCAGCAAGAACCTCAAGGCTATTGTTGCCAGCGGGAGCTCCGGGACGGAAGTTCATGACAGAAAGGCCCTCACGGTCCTGATATCAGAAAAGAACGCCATCCTCAAAGAAAAGGGAGCGGGAATGACCCTCTACGGAACCGTCGGCGGAATGGGGATGGCGGAGGAGCTGGGGGACCTTCCAATCAGGAACTGGAAACAGGGTTCCTGGAAGGAAGAGGTCAGGGAGATAACAGGCCAGAGGATGGCCGAGACGATACTCACAGGCAATTACGGATGTGTTGCATGTCCTGTCAGATGCGGGAGGGTCGTCAATATCGGCGGGGGAAATATCGGTGGTCCGGAATACGAGACCATGGGCATGCTGGGAAGCAACTGCCTGGTCAACGACCTGGATGCCATAGCCAGGGCCAACGAACAGTGCAACCGTCTCGGGATAGACACCATATCCACCGGTTCGGTTATCGCCTTCGCGATGGAGTGTTACGAACACGGGATCCTCACCGGTGAACAGGCAGGGATGCCCCTTCACTGGGGAAGTGGTGAGGCCGTGAACTACCTGGTGACCAAGATAGGCAATGGTGAAGGGATCGGAGGCCTCCTCGGGAGGGGAACGCGAGCGGCCGCAAAAGAGCTGGGAAGAGGGGCGGAAAGGTTCGCCATCCACTCCAAAGGGCTGGAATTCCCTGCCCATGACCCGAGGTGTTTCAAAAGCCTTGCTGCCGGCTACGCAACGTCGGTGAGAGGGGCCTGTCATCTGAATGGATATTCCTATGCCTGGGAGAGGTCCGCCACTTTCCCGGAGTTCGGGTACCCCGAGAAGCAGGACAGGACCACCGACAAAGGCAAGGGGATAATGAACGCCAGGTTCCAGAATCTTTCCAGCCTCGTCGATTCGCTCAAGATATGCAAATTCATCCTTCTTATGGGGGTAAACCTTTCTGATATCTCGCGGTGGCTGAAGTGTGTGACGGGTTGGGAGTATTCGATCAAGGAGCTGGAGGAGACGGGAGAACGCATCTACAATATGAAACGGATCTTTAATGCCGGCTTGGGACTTGACAGGAGCGACGACACACTCCCTCAAAGGATCCTTGCAGAACCCAGGGGTAGCGGAGGTTCTGCCAATACGCTTCCAGACCTAGGGATGCAGCTCGATGAGTATTACAGCTACAGGGGATGGAGCAACGAGGGGATCCCTCTTGAGGAAAAGCTTGAAGGATCGGGCTTGAGAGAGTTCATGAACTGGATCCCCTCCTGAGAGGCACGGATTTCATTTTATTGAAATCTTTTTTGGGTAGGGGTATTGTTGACAAGGGAAAATAAAGGTATACTTATCGTTACAGATGCGTAATGCGGTAAAGAGTGGATCGAAGGTGACAGCGGAGCAGTATCGTGGAATCCAGGGGAGGGCGATATTCCATGGAAGTACTCAAGGTCTCTGCAAACTCTCAGCCAAAATCTGTCGCCGGCGCGATCGCGGCTGTGGTAAGAGAGAGCGGTGCGGTCGAGATCCAGGCGGTAGGAGCGGGTGCTGTTAACCAGACGGTCAAGTCTATAGCTATCGCAAGGGGGTATGTCTCGCCCAACGGGATCGATCTCGTCTGTATCCCTTCCTTCGCCAAGATAGACATCGACGGCGAGGAAAGAACGGCCATGAAGTTCCAGCTCGAAAACCGCTGAACCGTTGTCAGTCCGATCCAGATCCTAGAACCCGCGGGCCGTAAGGGCCCGCGGGTTTTTTGACCACTTGCGTCTGGCCTCTCTCCTTCGGAGTAACAACCCTTTTTGATCACCAGTTTCATGACCACTGCAACTAGTGCTACAATCTAACGATTCCGATCAGGCAAACTGCAGCAAGGAGGGTTTTCCATGTCCAGCATCAAGGCCCCGCGGGGAGTCCGGGATATACTTCCCGACGAATCGTGGAAGTGGGAGTATGTCTTTGCCGTAACGAGAAAGGCTGCAAGTGATTTCGGCTACAGGGAGGTCCACCTTCCCGTGTTCGAACATACCGAGCTTTTCTCAAGGGGTGTCGGAGAGACCACCGATGTGGTTGAGAAGGAGATGTACACTTTCGAGGACCGTGCCGGGAGAAGCCTTACTCTCCGCCCGGAGCTCTCGGCGTCGATGGTACGATCCTACCTGGAGAACAGGATGGACAGGCAGCATCAGCCGGCAAAACTCTGGAGCGCAGGGCCGATGTTCCGCTACGAGCGACCCCAGAAGGGGCGATACCGCCAGTTCTGGCAGATAGACTTCGAGGCCATCGGAAGCCAGGATCCCTTTGTGGACGTGGAGTCAGTGGAGCTTTCCCTGGAGATATTCAGGAGACTCGGGCTTTCCAATCTGGAGGTGGTGGTCAATTCAGTGGGCTGTCCCGTCTGCAGGCCAGTCCATAAAAAGGCCCTCCAGAATTTCCTGAGACCGAGACTGAACGATCTCTGCGAGACCTGCCAGGCAAGGTTCGACCGTAATCCCCTGAGGATCCTGGACTGCAAGAACCCGTCCTGTCGGGCCCTGACCGATGACGCTACGGGGACCATATCCTGCCTCTGCGAAGAGTGTTCAGAACACTTTGAGATGGTAAAAAAGGGGCTCGAGATGATCGGGGCCTCTTTCAGAATAGACAACAGGCTTGTTCGTGGACTGGACTACTACACCAAGACTGCCTACGAGGTCCTTTCAGGAGATCTCGGTGCCCAGAACGCAGTCTGCGGCGGAGGGCGCTACGATAACCTGGCCGAGTCCATAGGGGGTCCCCATACTCCTGGAGTGGGATTTGCGACGGGAGTGGAGAGGATAGTCCTCACCATGGAACAGCAGGGGTGTTCTTTCGGGGAAGCCCCGAACATTGATGTTTTCGTGATCTCTGCCGATGGATCCTCCAGGAAGGAAGCCGTTACGGCTCTCTACGACATACGAAGGGCCGGGATATCCGCCGATATCGACTACACGGGCAGGAGCTTCAAGGCACAGTTCAAGGCTGCCGGTAGTAGCGGTGCTGTTTTTGCCTGCATTCTCGGGCCTGAGGAGGTAGCGTCGGGACAAGTCACCCTGAAGGACCTGCGAACCGCTGAACAGAAGTCAGTCAGAAGAGCCGAACTGACGGACTTCCTGAAGACATGGCTGAGATGAGACAGGAAGAAGGGACCCCCATGAAAAGCCAGTTCTTCGACAGAAGCTGGAAGAGGACTTCCTATTGCGGTTACGTGCCTGTGCCGGGAGAGAAGGGAGCCGAAGTGCTCCTCAACGGATGGCTCCGCCGGAGAAGGGACCTGGGCGGAATCATCTTCATCGAACTGTGGGACCACACCGGCACGGTCCAGGTGGTCTTTGACCCAGCCATGGGGAGCCTCTATGAAAAAGCAAAGGGCCTGAGGAATGAGTTCGTCCTGGCAGTCAGGGGGAGGGTCAGGAAGAGACCTGAAGGTACGGAGAACCCTTCCATGCCGACCGGTGACAGGGAGGTCGTTGTTGAAGATTTCATTGTCCTTTCTCCATCACGGCCTCTTCCCTTCGAGATATCCGAAGCCGACAGGGTTGACGAGAACCTCCGCCTGAGATCCAGATACCTTGATCTCAGGCGTCCCTTCATGCAGAACAACCTGAGGCTCAGGAGCAAGGCTGCGGAGTTCACCAGGTCCTACCTCACAGGCAAGGGGTTCGTCGAGATCGAGACGCCCATGCTGACCAAATCCACCCCGGAGGGGGCCAGGGATTATCTTGTACCGGCAAGGGTGAACCCCGGCCGTTTCTTTGCCCTTCCCCAGTCACCGCAGATATTCAAACAGATCCTCATGGTAGGGGGCATCGACCGCTACTATCAGGTAGTCAAGTGCTTCAGGGATGAGGATCTCCGGGCCGACCGACAGCCCGAGTTCACCCAGATAGACATAGAGATGAGCTTCATTACCGAGGAGGACATAATGTTCCTCATGGAAGGGTACATGAAAGGGCTTTTCCAGAGCGTCCTTGGCGAGACCCTTGAAGATACCTTCCCGGTTCTCCCCTGGCATGAGGCCATCGACCGTTTCGGCAGCGACAAACCGGACATGAGAATAGAATCGGAGATCCTCGACCTGGACAACAGTTTCAGAGAGTGCTCCTTCGAGGGCTTTCGGAGGGTCCTGGGAGAGGGCGGAGTCGTAAGGGGGCTTATGATACCCGGAGGCGCGGCCATGTCGCGAAAGGAGATCTCCGATCTCGAAGCCAGGGCAAGGGAACTGGGGGCATCTGGCCTTGCCTCATTCGTGATCCGGGATAGCGCACTCAAGGGGCCTCTGGTCAAGTTCCTCTCCGATGGTGCTCAGCAAGACCTGGTGAAGAGGACAGGCCTTACCGAGAAAGACGCGCTGGTTGTTGCAGCAGGACCCTGGAGGGAGACCTGCGAGATCCTGGGTCATCTGCGTCTTGAGACAGTGACCAGTTCCTCCCAGGTATCGGAGGGGACCTGGAGATTCCTCTGGGTTACGGATTTCCCACTCCTTGAGTGGGACGAGGAGGGATCACGCTGGTCAGCCGTCCACCACCCCTTTACCTCTCCCAATCTCGAGGACCTCGATCTCCTCGAGAAGGATCCGGGCAGGGTAAGATCCAGGGCTTATGACCTGGTGTTGAACGGTACCGAGATCGGTGGAGGCTCCATAAGGATCCACGACCCTTCGGTCCAGCAGAGGGTGTTCGAGGTAATGGACTTCACCCCTGAACGGGCCAGGGAGAGGTTCGGTTTCCTGATCGACGCCCTTGCCTCGGGAACTCCACCTCACGGTGGCATTGCCATCGGTTTCGACAGGTTGGTCATGTTCCTGTGCGGGGTTCATTCGATACGGGATGTGATCGCTTTCCCGAAGACCCAGAAGGCCCAGTGCCTGATGTCGGGAGCACCTTCAGACGTTGACCAGGCGCAGCTGGAGGAACTTCACATCTCGCTGGATCTT
Organism: Synergistaceae bacterium; assembly: GCA_012729145.1. Lineage (GTDB taxonomy): Bacteria > Synergistota > Synergistia > Synergistales > Thermovirgaceae > 58-81. Next base: position 29,485 of record JAAYDT010000008.1, read on the forward strand.
GCCGGGGAGGGTGGAGAGTGCGGATCAGGGGGCGGGGAGTAAGGATAAGAAAGAAGACCATGGCCTGGCACTTTCATCTGGATGAGGAAGGCGGTTCCCTGAAAGGGGAACTCCAGGTGGACGGTTGGGAAGGATCGGGGGAGATGAACCAGTGGTTCGAAAAGAACCACCGGGAAGAGGTCGAGATGGTGCTCAAAGGCATGGGGAGAGTCCGGCTGACCCCCAGGGGGATCCGTATCCATGAATCAGGTCATCATAACGAGAGCATCGTAAAGGTTGAGGGTTTCCTTCTCGAGACACTGAAGGAGGATGAGGATCCCCGGCTGATATAATGGAGGAAATCAGACAATGGGGAGGCAGGAAAATGGCCAGGTTGACATTTCTTGGACATGCGGCTTTTCATCTGGAAGGGCGAGCCCTCGATGCCTTGATAGATCCCTTCCTCACGGGGAATGATATGACACATTACTCTCCCCGGGATTTCCCGGATGTCAACTATATTTTCGTAACCCACGGACACGGAGACCATCTCGGAGATACCCCCGAGATAGCAAAGAAGACGGGGGCGACGGTGGTCGCGACTGTCGAGATGTGCAGCGAACTGGCGAAGGACAAGATTAAAAGCCATCCCCTGCAGATAGGAGGAGCCTTTACCTTCCCCTTCGGGAGGGTGAAGATGACGCCTGCCTGGCACGGTTCTGGGATCCAGTGTGAGAAGGGCATGCTATACGGGGGTGTGGCTGGCGGGTTCCTGATCGAGGTCGACGGACATAAGATCTACCATGCAGGCGACACGGGGCTCACCGTCGAGATGGGGCTGCTGGCCGACGATGGTGTCGATGTCGCACTTCTCCCTATCGGTGGGAACTACACCATGGATATCGACGATGCAGTTCGGGCCGTCAGAATGATCAGACCCCGCATCGCTGTACCCATGCACTTCGATACTTTCCCGGTGATAAAGGCCTCCCCCGAGGAGTTTTCCTCCAAGGCCGCCGGGCTCGCAGAGATAAGGGTCCTGAAGGTGGGGGAGAGCCTGGAGATCTGAACCATATCAGGAGTACTTTAACCCGAAAACGGGGTGGAAGATCCTTTCGTCGTGAAGGAACTGGGCCTGTTCCTCCAGTGCCATCCTTGCCGGGTCACCCATATTTACGGCAAGGACCGAGGTCAGGATATGGACCAGGAAGAGGGGGCCGATAATACTGCTCCCGAACATCGGGCTGGTGGCGCTTACAAAGAAGGAGAGGTCCGAGAACCTGCAGATCGGGGCCGCGGGGCTGTCGGTAATGGAGACGATCCCGGCTCCGTTCCTTTGGGCTATCTCCACCGCTTCAGTGACCTCGATCACGAAACTGGGGAGTTCGCAGACCACCACCAGGTCGCCCCGTTTGACTGCTCTGGCCTGTTCCTGGAGGGTCATTCCGGACCTGGTCATGAGGATGGCCCGCAACCCCATGGTCCTTAGCCTGATGAAAAGCGATTCAGCCACCACGGATGAGATGCCCCACCCGGCACAGTAGACTGTTTCCGCTTCCTGGATCTTTGAGCAGAAGAGTGAGACATCATCGGGTTTGATCTGGGTCCATGTATCGTCCAGGTTCGCGTGCTCCAGCCTGTGGATGGTCACCGGGAGGTCCTGGCGGTTGTCCAAAACCCTCGCAAGCATCGCCGCCGGGTTGACCTGTCCCAGCACAGCGGATTTGAGTGCGTCCTTCAGCTGAGAGTAGCCGTCAAAACCCAGCATCCTTGAGACCCTTACCAGCTGGGCCTTGGATACTCCCAGTTCGTCGGCCACATCTCCTATGGACCGGAAGGCCGCTTCCCTCATGTTCATAAGAAGATATTCGACGACCCGCCTGGCCTTTCTTGGCATGCCCTGCATCTTTTCCCTTAGAAGCTCCTGCAACTGTCCAGCTTCCACCTGGAATGACCTCCCGAAAGCCCTTTTGAAATGAACCATTCAGGCAAAAAGTTGACTTTAGCATACTTTGGGTCCTGGTGGAAGTCAACGGAGGCAGGAAACCTGAAGCAAGGCGTCAGGCGACAGGCAGCAGGCAGCAGGAAAGGCAGAAAACCCTTGAGGCGGGAGAACCAAATTCAAAGGCGTGAATGGTGAACGGTCAACGGTGAACAGAAGGGGTAAATGCCAAATCCTTTGCACCGCAGACGCTCTGCCCGTGATGGCGAACTGTCTTCGTAGGGTGTTGTCGCAGATATGACCATAATATTTTGTGAGCGAAGTGAAGGATCTGGACTTTCGCTTTTCCCTACCGTTCACTGTTTACGCTTTTGATCCTCTCCATTCTCCGATGACAGTTCTATCCCAACTTTGATCTTGTCCATCACCTTGAATATGAAGTAGGTCGACAGGAGGAAGGAGACGAAGGCAGAGATCGGCTGGCACCACCAAACCCCGGAAAGACCGAAGGCCCTGGAGAGAATAGCTGCCGCCGGAATTCGGATCGCCAGGGTCCTCATTACCTGGGCGATCATTCCGTAAACTGGGTAACCGCTTCCCTGGAAGACACCCCAGAAAGAGATGTCCGCTGCTGCAAAAAGATAGGCCGTCGCCGAAGCCCTGATGGATGAGACGGCCATTCCCATAACCTGAGGCGAAGGTCTGAAGAGGGCAAGCACAAGATGGGGCCACATGTAGACCATGGCCCCGATAACGCCGATCATGACCGCCGAGGAGAGAAGGACCACTCTCAACGCTCCGCGGACCCTGGGATAATCGCCTTTCCCGATGTTGTAGCCGATGAAGGGAATAAGAGCAGAGTTGAAGCCGAATACGGGGAGAAATACGAACATCTCTACCCTGTTGCCCAGCATGAAGGCACCTATGGCTGCAGGGCCATAGCCTGCGAGGATCCTGTTCAGCATTGCACCTCCGACGGCCATGCTGCCCTGGGATATTGCCACTGGAAGACCGATCCTGCCTATGCTGATCCATCTGCCAGGGTGGTCGGGTCTCCAGGTTACGGCCGGAATGATCGCACTCCGTTCTTTGAGCCTCGACCACAGGTACAGGCATGAGGCCAGCCGGCCGATGAAGGTGGCTAGCGACGCACCGGCTATCCCCCATCCGAAGGTGAATATCAGAAGGGGGTCAAGCAGGACGTTGATCCCGTTGCCGAGGATCATGCTCTTCATGGGGGTCACCGTATCCCCCTGGCTCCTGAAGATGGAGTCGGCAACCAGGGAGAAGGACATCAGCGGGGTTGCAAGGACCATCCAGAAAGCATAACGGTGGCTTTCGACGAGGACGTCTCCGGAACCGCCAAGGAGGGAGAAAAAGGCGTTTGAAGATCGACGGAAAAGCAGGGGCATCACCAGTGTCGAAAGGACCAGGACAAGGACAAGAGCTGCGTCGGCATAGTCCCGGGCTTCACCTTGCTTCCCCTTGCCCAGGGAGTTGCTCATCCTGGTGGTGGCCCCCACGGCCATGCCGTTCACCAGGGCGAAGACAACGAAGACAAGGGGAAAGGAAAGTGACATGGCGGCCAGAGAGGACTCCCCCAGCCATGATACGAAGACCGTATCGACCAGGTGGAACATGGTATGGAAGAGCATGGAGAACATCGAAGGCAAGGCAAGCTGCCAGAGTGTTCCGGCGACGCTCCCGGCGCCCATGTCCAGGTTCCTCTTGAGGATGGCCATTGATCCCTCCGCAGTGGAAGACTCAGAGCATTGTATGTAAAAAAGGCGCCGGGGGCAAATGTTTTCGTGTTCGTGGAAGTTTCATCGGGTCCATGTGACCAGGCGTTTTACCTCATCGATGGCGATCTCTGAAAGGGACGCAAGTTCCCGGAAACCCCAATTCCCATGTCCCGAGAGAAGGGACCGGTAACTTAAAGGGACAGACCATGGACCCGACCGCGCCCGATGAACAAGCGAAAGGGCCAGGGCGTAAGAGCGTGCCAACTCACCCAGGGCAGGGTGGTGAGGTCCGGCCACGACGCCTTCGCCAAGGGAGGCCGTCTCCTGGAGGCCGACACGGAGGAGTTCGAAACCTGACTCCCGGGCTTTGCGGATCATTCTTCCGGCCCAGCGGGCACTTTCATCTATCCCGGGAGGTGTGTAACTTCCGGAGAGGAAGAGCTCCTCCAGCGGGGTGCCCCTGAGTACCAGGCAAGGGTATATCCTCAACTGCATGGGTCTGTCTCCCTTTATTTCAGCGAGAACCCTTATGTCCTCCAGCGATGATGACGGGTCCTGACCCGGAAGGCCTGTCATGAGCTGCACTCCAGGAACGAGCCAGGTACTGTCGGTTACCAGGGAGACCCTCTCCACGGCCGTGGCTCCGGTGTAACCCCTGTTGCACAGGTTCAGCACCTTGTCCTCGAGGGAGGAGATTCCCAGCTCCAGAAATCTCACCGGGAACCGTGAAAGAAAGTCGAGGATCCCCGGATCGACGCAAAGAGGGTGGGTGGAGATCCTTATCCGGCTGGAAGCGGGAGCCTGTGCCGCAACTTCCAGGTATTCCTCCTGACGGTCCATGGGCTGACATGTGAAGCTGCCGCCGAAAAAGCACGTCTCCAGGGGTTCGACGGCCCCCTGAAGGGCCCTTCTGATCTCACCCGGAGCGGGTTGAACGCCATGGCCGGTGATGGTCCTCTGGTCGCAGTATACGCACCTGTTAGGGCAGTCCTTCATGGGAAGAAAGAAGGGAATGCGCCTCACCAGGAGACCCCTTCGGTCCACTCGTCGAACACAGCGGCCCAGGCGAACATGTCCGCCTGATATTCGAAACTGGTCATAGGGGTGGCCGTCCCCGACCAGAAGGCTTCGCCTCTCGTATGATGAACCAGATGGTATATCTCGTGGAAGGCGGCGAAGCGCTTCCAGATCTCAGGGAGGAGGCTGTTAAGATAGATCCGTGCCCTTTGACCTCTGGCCACATGCAGACCCCAGATAGATATCGGCAACGGCAGAGTTACGATCTCGACAGACCTTCCGCATGCCTCTTCCGCTTTAGCCAGAAGGTCGAGATCGTCAAGTCCCTTCCAGTGAGAGGCCTCTTCGAAGGCCCAATCCGGGATCCTCTCAGGTGGGGATGGCCACTCGAACCCGTCAGTGCATGTGTCTCCCAGGGCAGTTTCAGCCATCTTCCCTGTCCCAGTCGGAGAGAGCCGCCTCAATGAGCTTCTGGACAAGCTGCACCTCACCCCTGGAAAGCTTCCTGCTCCGGTACCAGATCTCCACCGGTTCCCGGCCGTTAAGCACCTCTTCCAGCATGAGCCTTCCCGTGCTGTCCCGGTAGGGATCCTGTACCAGGTCGACCACGTCCACGTCGAGGGCCTCGGCCAGGCGTTTCAGAAGCTTCATTGAAGGCAGTCTCCTGTTGCTCTCCAGGGACTGGATGTATATGCGGCTCACATCCACTATTTCGGAAAGTTTCTTCTGGGTTAGTCCCTTCGATCTGCGAAGGGTCTTGATCCTTAGTCCCAGGCTCATGGCCCATACCTCCGTTCATTATGTTACATATATTATACCTGTAGTATTAAATGTTTACCACGTCGGGGAAGAGAGTATCACAGTCGTGAAGGAAGAGGGTGCATGTCAGAAGGTCAGCCGCCCCTCCCGGGCTGATCCTGTGTAGGCTGAAGAACTCGTCCATCTCACTTATCGATCCCAGGGCTCCGGTGTCGTAGGGGATTTCATGGGCCAGAAGGTTCTCCACCAGGGGGAGGTAGTCGGCTTTCCAGAAAGGATAACCTTTCCTGGCTACGATGTTGGTGTCCTCCCCGTGCTTCATGAGGCTGAAGAGTGCGTAAAGAGCGCTGTCATGCCTGGTTACTCCCCTGGCCAGGGCCCTCCTGAAGGGAGGGATGCCGTGTTCCAGGACGGTAGGGAAACCTCTCTCGGCCTCACCCCTGATACCTGTCATACCGTGTTCCAGATATATTCTCTCACCGCTGGTCAGTGGTCTCGCAGGGGGTTCGCTCTCAAGTGATCCCAGTTCCTTTTCGCAGCACCCGCTGACAGCCGCGGCGGCTGCGGCGGCCACCTTTTCTGGCCGGAGACCTTCACTGAGAAAGGAACAGCGGCCCGCTCCGTAGAGGAGGAGCGACAGGGCGAAGATCAGGCCCTTGTGAGTGTTGACACCAGAAGTGGCCTCGAACATGGCCCTGTCCATCTCTATCCCGGTTCTGCGCAGGACGTTGAGTGCCTCCTCCGGGGGAACTCCTCTCAGACCCTCCAGGGCCTGTTTTTGCCAGAAGGGTGCCAGGGCTGAAGCGCTCAGGAGGAAAGTGACAAAATCCATGTCCCGATGCGAACCTGGACCAAAACGGTCGACAAGACCAGGTTTTGGGGCTATGAAAACTTCCCACAGGGTCGCAGAGACGGCAATGACACCAAGAGCGGCGTGAAGGGACATTTTCTCTCTCCCTTGACTGGGTTTTGAAAAAAGCGGATACTGAACTGGATATTAACAAAAATAGGCGAGGCTAACAATGTCTAACCTCAGTGCAAGAAGCGAAGATTATCTTAAGGCCATATTCAAGCTCCAGGAGGAGAAGAAAGTGGTCCGGGTCAAGGACCTGGCCCAGTGCCTCGGAGTGAGATCGCCCACCGTCGTGGGAGTCATTTCCGGCCTCAAGGAAAGCGGGCTGGTCGACCAGGAGCACTACGGGTACATCTCCCTGACCCCTGAGGGGGACACCCTTGCAAGATCCCTTATCCAGAACGAGGATCTCCTTCGTTCCTTCTTCGAGGAGGTTCTCAGCCTGGACACCGAGGAGGCAGGACTTAACGCCTGCAACATAGAGCATTATATTACCCCGACTTGCAGGGAGCGACTGGTATCCTTCATAAAATTCCTGGAGATATGCGGGAGGGGATCCCCGAAGTGGCTCGACCATTTCAGGCACTTTGTCCTGACAGGAGAGCCACCCCCCTGCGACAGATGCGGCGAAATACTGCCAGGGGACGGAAAGAGATGCGAAAAGGACTGACCCTTCTACTTATTATTACCCTTTTGCTGCCCCTTCTTGCCTTGACCCCAAGGGCAGAGGCATCGGAAATAGAGGATCTTTTCTGGTCAAGGCAGTGGTCTACCCTTGAAAGCAGGATCCTTTCACCTGGAAGCAAGGTATCTCCAAAAGAACGAGTGATCTATGCCAACTCTCTCTGGCTCCAGGGGAGATGGGCCCCTGCCCTGGAGATCTTCCTCGAGGAGAGAGACTCCCTTCCGGAAGATCTTCAACCCTTCACGGACATGCTCATTCTTCTGGGTCTCGAAAGGACAGGATCTCCAAAGAAAGCGAGGGATGTGGCCCTTTCCCTCTGGAACAAGGAGGACTGGGTACTTGCACCTTATGTAGCATATGCCCTGGGAAGGTTCTACCTGAATGATGGCCAGGCGGCAGAGGCAGGGAGATGGTTCAGGGCGATGGCAGAGAGGGCCAGGGATGCATCACTGCGCAGACAGGCCCTGGAAGCCCTTCTCAAGCTTCCCGACCCCGATCCGGGGTTTGCGTTGGCTCTTCTCGAGATCTCCCCCTTTCACAGGGGAGCCCTCTCAATGATCAGACAGGATCCGGGACCGGAAGACACAAGTACCGCTTTCCCCCTGGGGTATGCTGCTTTTTTCTCCGGCGACTTCCAGGGAGCCCTGGCCCACCTCGAACGAGTCCCCCTCGAAGATCCAAGATCAGAGAGGGCTGCCTTCTTCAGGGCAAGAACCCTTTCGAACCTCGGAAAGGGCGACGAGGCCCTGCAGCTCTGGAAGGAACTGGCCCTGAAGGCTTCAAGGTACTCGCAGACCTCGATCGAGTCCATTTCCAGGATGGCCCAGGAAAAGGGAGGAAAAGCTACTGAAGTGCTGATGGAGATCGCCGGTACAGGAACTGGCGATCCTGCCGCCTCGGCACTGGCCGAACTAGCAAACCTCTTCGCCAGGATAGGGGAAGAGGACAAGGCTTCGCGATTCGAGGAGATACTCCTGGAGAAGCATGCCTCGAGCCGCTTCACCGCGGCAGCCCTGTGGGAGAAGGGGTGGTCTGCCTGGAAGAGGGGGGATATCAGGGCTGCCGATGCAGCCTGGACCAGGGCCCTTGATGCAGGAAACGACCGAAGGCAGGAATCCCGTCTTTTGTACTGGACTGCAAAGGCGAACGAGAGGCTGGGTGATTCAAGGACCGCAACATATCTCCTTGAGAGGCTCCGGAAGAGTTACCCGACGGATTACTACACGTTCCTTGCCTTTCCCTCCGGCCCTGGAAGAGTGCAGAATATCGTCCCCGACCAACTGGCCGGCGGAGGCGGCAAACTGGCCGAATGGGGGTTCGTCATCTATGCGAGAATGCAGCTCTCTTCATCGGATGACCCCGCATCCAGGTTCACCTCTGCCAGGCTTGCACTTTGGCTGGGTGACGCCAGGAGCGCGCTTTTGGATTCCATCCCCCTGGTCCCGCTGCTGGCCCGGTATGATAACATACCCCTCCCCCTTCTAGAGACTCTCTATCCACGGGCCAGGGAGAGAGAGGTGATGGCGGCCTCCTTGAGGTTCGGCATTGATCCGGTGGACATTTGGGCTATCATGCGCCGTGAGAGCGCCTTCGACGAAGAGGCTGTCAGCAGCGCTGGTGCCATGGGGCTGATGCAACTGATGCCCCCCACGGCGAGAGAGAACGCAATGATGCTCGGGGAGAAGGAGGGCGATTACTTCGATCCCGCAAAGAACATCCTGTTGGGGGCATATCACTTCTCGAGGCTGATGAAGATGTTTGACCGGATAGAATTCGCCGTGGCAGCTTACAACGCGGGCCAGGGTGCTGTTGGAAGATGGCTCCCCCCAAAGAGGTCTGTCGATGAGTGGGTCGAGGATATACCTTACGGCGAGACAAGGGAGTTCGTTCGACAGGTCATGGCGAACAGATATATCTACAGGATCACCTACCCGGAGATGGGGCAGAAGGGAGATCAGCAGGAATGAAAGAACGGACGCCACTCCCGGAGCAGATCGCCGTGGATCCCGTAGAAAAGGTCAGGGCTTTCCTCGAAGAAGCAGGCTATGAAGGGGAGATCCATTTCAGCGAGGAGACGATAAGGACCGTTGACGATGCCTCCAGAAGCGTGGGAGCTCCCCCGGAGGAGATCCTGAAGACCATTGTCCTTTTGGCCGACGGAAGACCTGTCATTGCACTGATGTCGGGGCCTAACAGGATCGACCTGAAAAAGGTCAAAGCCCTCCTGGATGCCAGGAAGGTCTCCATGGCAAGGCCGGAGTGGGTCCTGGAGTATTCCGGGTTCGAAGTGGGCGGGGTGCCCCCGGTTGGTTTTCCCTCCAGGCCCTGTGCCGTGATCGACAGGGACCTTTTCCGGTTCGAGGTAGTATGGGCGGCGGCAGGAACCGATCACGCCTTCTTCCCTGTCAATCCCCGGAAGCTGGCAGGCTACACAGGTGGTGTCGAGGCGGACATTAAGAAGGAGGGCTAACGCTTCTCGGGTACTATCGCTTCCAACCAGCCGTCGAATTCCCGGTTGAGGCGGATCGACCTCAGTGGGCGTATGAAGACCTCCAGGTTGTGGAAGGTAACGACCTTCAGAACGTGTCCACCCAGCGAAGCGTGATCCATCCCGTTGAAAACGGCATGAACATGGGGGTAGAGAGCCCCCTCCCTCATGCTTACGTTGCCGCTCAGGGACGCAACCTCGAAAGTTCCTTCGAACCGCTCCCGGATGTACTCCTTCCCGGTGTACCATCCGAAAATGATCTCCCTGGCCATCCCCAACCCCCCGACAATGATCGCCGAATCCAGGGAGTACTCCTCGCAGGCCGCTGATATTGAGCGATGCAGCTCCTCGCCTTCGCTCAGTCGAAGAAAGGCCATGTCCTCAGTTACGGAGTATCGCAAAGGGCACTCCTCCCTTCCTTTGTGACATCATTTTACCATATCATTGCGATGTTGTTCGGGGATCATGTGTTAGAATATCGCCTGTCCTTTATCCCGTATTTTCATGGAGGAGTCCGATTTGAGCTTTTTCATGCTTGTTCTTGCCACCCTGCTGGGAGGGGTTACGGGTTTCCTGAACGTTGTCGCCGGGGGCGGATCCCTCCTTAGCCTTCCATTCCTTATCTTCCTCGGTCTTGACGCTTCTTCCGCCAATGCCACCAACCGGGTGGGAATACTCCTTCAGAATGTAGTGGCCGTGTGGCAGTTCCGGAGGGACAAGGTGCTGTCGTTGAGAGAGTCCCTCTCCCTGGGTATTCCGGCATCCATCGGTGCGGTGGGGGGGGCCCTCCTGGCTGTCCAGCTTGATGAACGCTTTATGAAGATGATCATAGCCCTCCTGATATCCTTCATGGCGGTCCTCCTTGTCGCCAGGCCGCGGATGTGGGAGACCCATCGCAAGACTTCATGGCCCACCTGGGCCAAGTGGTGTCTCTTCATCGCCATAGGGGCTTATGGAGGTTTCATCCAGGCAGGGGTGGGTTTCCTGCTGATCTGGGCACTTGCAGGGGCCGTCGGGAAGGATCTTGTCAGGGCCAATGCCCTTAAGGTGGCGATCGTTCTCTGCTTTACGGTGGTCAGCTTCATTATCTTCTTTTCCAAGGGGCTCATCAACATGCAGTTCGGTCTTGCCCTGGCCTTGGGCAGTATGGCCGGGGGATGGATAGGGACACGCTTCTCGGTGGTGAAAGGGAACAAGTGGATAAGGTATATTCTTGTTGTAATGGTGGTTGTCAGTGCCCTGAGGATGATCTTCGGGGCCTTTGGGAGCTGACGGGAAAAGAGCCCGGCCGGGGGGGGCACCCCCCGGCCGGGCTCTTTTCACTTTTTACCCATAAGGTAAAGCTGCAGGTCTTCCTTTGAAAAGTGCGCTCCCAGGCCTACGGCGAGCCTTAGCCTGGCATGCTCCGGCCTCAGCCCTCCTCCGTCCATCACGCCCATTTCAAGCAGTCTTCTTGCGCTTCCCTCGAAGCCGTAGAGAGTGTTGGTGTGCCCCCTCCGACATCGCGTGGTTATAACAACGGCCGTATCGTTCTTGATCAGAGGTTTGAGGTACTGGATCCACGAGGGGGGGATGTTGCCCGCACCGAAACCAGCCAGAACAAGTCCCTCGAGGCTTCTGGACCTGGAGAGACATGAAAGGGTCCAGTCCCCTCCGCCGAGGGATGCCCAAAGTATCTCCACATCCTTTGCGGGCATTATAGCTCCTTCAAGCGCCGGGGGTCTGTTGGGCTTCCTGATTATCCTGATCTCACCGCCCACGAAATCGGCCACAGGGCCTCTCCCGGGAGCCGAGAAGGCATCCCTTCGATGGGCCACCTCCTTGGCGACCTCCGAAGCAGCGAAAAGCTGGTCCTGGAAACATGCCAGGACCCCCATGCCCCACATGCACTCCGATGAAGCGGCCTTTACGGCTTGTGAGAGGTTGGCCATTGCATCAGACCCCTGAAGCCCGGGAGGCTGCATGGCCCCAGTAAAGACCACTGGCTGGGGGTACGCCCACAGGAGGTCGGTCAGGTAGGCCATCTCCTCGAGGGAATCGGTCCCGCAGGTGACTACTATTCCCGAAGCACCATCCTTGACGAGTTTGCGCAGCAATTCTACGAGATCAGTGGTCATACGTATGGTATAGTGACTGCTGGGCTGGTGGCTCCAGTCGATCACCTGGAGATCTCTTCCCAGGTCGGTCGGGAGAATCTCTACCAGGTCCTGGGCGGAGAGAGTAGGGACATAGCCGTTCTGTTTAGAGCTGAAGGTCATGCTGATGGTGCCGCCGGTCCCAACAAAGGCAATCTTTTCACGGTGCGGCATTGGTCCACCTCCCTTGTCCGGATAAGTTTACCACTTTTCTGTTGCAGGCAGAGTCAGGGTTGCCTTATTCCTCCCGGGGGGTGAAGCAGAAGATGAAGATCGTGATAATCGGAGCTGGAGAGGTAGGGTTCAGTGTAGCTTCCAGCCTTTCCCAGGAGGGGCACGATATCACCATTGTGGAGAGCAACGACGAGAGGGCCGCCAAGGCCGAGAACGAGCTCGACGTAATGGTTGTAAGGGGGAACGGTTCCAGACCCACGGTGCTTGAACAGGCGGGCATCTGTCCCGGCTGTGACACGGACCTCCTGATAGCCTGCTCCAACCATGACGAGGTCAATATAATGGCCTGCTGGATCGCCCGTCGTGCCGGGGTGAAGAGAGTGATCTCCAGGGCACGAGGGATGGAGTATACCGACAGCCCCACCTGGGCGAGACAGTTGGGGATAGACGTGATGATCTCGCCGGAGAGGTCCGTTGCCAGGGAGATAGAGGAGTTCCTCTCCATAAGCTCTGCTGTCCACACCGCAGAGTTCTTCGGGGGCAAGGTGGGGGTTTATGCGTTCAGGGTCAGCTCCGGTTCGGCCCTCATGGGGATACCCCTGAGGGATCTCCGTCGTATCCACCCGAAGATCACCGCCCTGGTCGTCTTTATCGAAAGGCAGGGAAAGGGTTTCGTGCCATCGGGAGAGGACAGGCTCGAGGCTGAGGATCTCTGTTTCACGGTTACCTCAAAGTCCCAGGCCCAGGACCTGGAGGAGCTGTTCACGAAGAAGAAGACCCCGGAGCTGAGAAGAGTTATCATCATCGGAGGAGGGAAGATCGGGTACCAGGTGGCCAGGAGGCTCGAGATAAGATACCCCAAGCTCGATATCAGGCTCATTGACCAGGACCGCGAGAAGTGCGAGAAACTCTCGAGGGAGCTTGAGAGGTCGATAATAATTCATGGGGACGGCATGGACGAGGAACTTCTCAGGTATGAGGGGGTAGATGAGGCTGACGGATTTGTAACTACAACGGCAAACGACGAGCACAACCTTCTTATCGGTGTGGTCGGAAAGGCCCTTGGGGCCAGTAAAAGCGTAGCGGTGGTGAGACGGGAGCTGCTCATGAGGCTTACGGATTACATTGCCGTCGATTCGATGGTCAACCCTAACCAGGCCCTGGCGACGGTAATAATGAGGCAGGTTCGCTACCCCTTCGGAACGGGCGCACTTTCGATCATTGACGAGATCGACGCCGAAGTTCTGGAACTTTCGATCCCTCACGGCAGCACAGCCTGCGGGAAGAGGATAATGGACCTGGAGCTCCCAAAGGGCATACTGATTGCCCTTGTCTCGAGGAACGGAGAGATGTTCGTGCCGTGGGGGGATAACGATCTCAAGGAGAATGACGAGGTCCTTATCTTCGCCTCGGAAGAACTGATGCCCAGGGCAGTCGAGATACTGGGGGTGGAATAGTTTGAGACTGGCCGTCGTTGCCAAGGTCCTCTCTCTTCTCTGTCTTCTCGTCTCGCTATTCATGGTGTTCCCTATGATATGGTCACTGGCCGACGGTTCAAACGACCTTCCGGCCTTGTCTGGCGGCATGGCTACCGGGCTGTTAGTTTCGGCGGTTCTTTTTGCTGTCGGCTTCAAGGCAAAAGCAAGGGACCTGGGTGTACGCGAGGCCTTCGCAGTGGTCTCTCTCTCGTGGGTCTTTGCCTCGGCTATTGGTGGAGTACCCTACCTTCTGAACGGGACGGTCTCCAGCTTCACCGATGCCTTTTTCGAGGCCATGTCAGGTTTCACAACTACCGGTGCTTCCATTTTGACGGATATCCAGTCCAATCCAAGGGGCATACTCTTCTGGCGCGATCTCACCCATTGGCTTGGGGGCATGGGGATCATAGTTCTCAGCCTAGCGATCCTGCCCTTCCTGGGGGTAGGCGGGATGCAGCTCTACAAGGCTGAGGTGCCCGGACCCGTGCCGGAGAAGATCACTCCACGGGTCCGCCAAACGGCACTTTTGCTCTGGGGAGTCTATGTTCTGCTTTCTGCGATTCAGGTCGGGGCGCTGATGCTTGGGGGGATGGACCTCTTTGAATCGCTGACCCACACATTCGGTACGATGGCGACCGGAGGGTTCTCCCCGCTCAACGGAAGCATAGGCCAATACGGGAACCCGTACTTCGAATGGGTGATAACCCTTTTCATGTTCCTGGCGGGGGCCAATTTCGTGCTTCATTATCTCGCTCTCAAGGGTGATCTTGGCGCATGGTGGCGTGACGAGGAGTTCCGTTTCTATGCAAGGATCACAGTAGCATCTGTTCTTGCCGCCACTGCGGTCCTTTTCGCTACCGGGACCTACGGAACCTTGTCCGATTCTTTCCGTTACGGGGCTTTCCAGGTCGTCAGCATTCTGACAACAACGGGTTATGTTACCTCTGATTACGAACTTTGGCCCTTCTTTATCCAGTACCTTCTGTTGTTCCTGATGTTTGTCGGAGGATGCGCAGGATCGACCGGAGGCGGGATAAAGAACATGAGGATAATAGTCCTAATGAAACACGTTGGTGCCGAACTCAAGAGGCTCCTTCACCCCAAGGCTATATTTACCGTAAGGATCGGGGGCAGGGTCCTGGAGAGGGAGGTCATATCCTCGGTAACGGCTTTTTTCGTGATGTACATAGGGCTTTTCTCCCTTGCGGCCATGGTGATGGCCGCCCTGGGTCTGGATGTAATTTCGGCCGTTGCCAGTGTTGCGGCGACTATAGGCAATATAGGTCCGGGGCTGGGTTCAGTAGGTCCCTCGGAGAACTATGCCCATATCCCTGTGGCGGGAAAGTGGGTCCTCTCTTTCTGCATGCTTCTCGGGAGGCTCGAGATCTATACGGTTATGATGCTTTTCCTCCCCGGGACCTGGAGGAGATAGGAAGATTCAGGAGGCGTGAGACCTGATCCGTAAACCCAAGAATAAAGGGTTTGAACGGTAAACAGCAAACGGGCCGAGAATCGCAAGCCGCAAAAAACAAAGGCGCGTAAACAGTTTTTCACCGTCTACTGTTTACGCGCCTTTATGCCCTGCTTTTTCGTCTTACTTCTAACCTCTGACGGATCCTAGTACCCCAGCTCCTCCCCGACGATAATTACATGTACGTCGCGTCCGAAGGGGGCTCTCTCAAGGACAAGGGTGGCCCGGCAGAACCGGTTCGGGACCTTGCAGTTGACACAGAAGCCGGTGTTTGCGCAAGGGATGTCTATCCCTTTGCTGATGGCGTTAAGCGGTGTGGCTACGTCCCTTATCCTCTGGGTAGCGGACTGTATATCGCGACTGACCTTGTTGATGCCCACGACAAAGATGATCCGGTTCCTTGCCCAGGCCATGGCTGCCACGCGGTTGCCCGTTCCGTCGATGTTCACCAGCATCCCGTCCAGAGTGACCCCGTTGGAGCTGGAAAGGAAGACATCGCTGGTGTTCTCCTCTTCCCATCTCCTCGATCTGTCCTCAGGGGCGAGCGACGGGTCCCAGTGCTCGAAAACCCTGCAATTCCTGGCCTGGAGCTCTTCGAAGAGCCCCAGTTCCCGGATGGTTGATGATCCGGGGACCCCTACGGAAGAGCCCTCCGGGACCAGTTCCATCACCTTGTTAACGGCCTCTTCGCTGGACCCGGCATAGACCGCCTTGAACCCGTTGGCCTCCAGGGCCTTCACCACGCTCTTGCCGAGGTGCTCGTTATAAGTCCTTCTGACTTCAAGGTTCTTCTTCTGCATCGGATTCATAGGTCTTTCCCCTTTCCCTTAATGTTTTTTCCCTTGGTTCCAGCGTCCCAATTTTATCAGAACACCGACGGGATATGAAAAGGCCCGAGGCTATGGATCAGTATGACAATTTTGCCAAAAAGTGTTATTCTCTTATGCTAAAGAGAATGGAGGGATAACCATGTGCAGAGTGATAACCCCCGATCAGAGTGGAGGACACGCCCATGTCGATGATCCGCTTTCGATTGCGGAGCTTCTGAGAGAGACCCTGTCGCAGGAGCTCGATGCCATGACCGAACTGGCAGCAAGATACCACATCATAGAAGATGAAGAGATCCGCCACTCCCTGGGGTACCTGATAGGATCCCGCAGAAAAGACCTGGCTGTCCTGTGGGACCTTCTCCAGAAAGCCGAGGAGAAGGCCTTTGGTGGTCACCACCATGGGCATGAGCATTAGGTTGGGATCGGGTAAGGCCTGGATCGTAACGGGAGACGCATGACTAGTAGATCGTGAATCGTAAATCGTGCATCGTGAAGCAACCCGGGAGACATGCGAGACGCAGCAGGAGACAGGGAGGGCCGAAACCCTTGAAACGCGGGAGAAAACTGCGACCTCCAAAAATGCTTGAACGATTTTCGTGAAAAAACATGACAAACCCGGGGGATGCCAGATATGGCACCCCCCGTTTTGCTGTCAAGTAATTATACTTGACAGGCCTGAAGCGGACTCCTATAATCGTCCACTGTGCATATTTGGAGGTGTCCCATTGAAAGACCAGATAGAGCACAGGGTAATGCTTTCAAGACTCTTCGACTTTTACGAGCCGGTCCTTACAGAGAAACAGCGGGAGGCCTTTCGTCTCCACGTGCTGGAGGACTGGTCGCTCTCCGAGGTCGCCGAAAGACTCGAGGTGACCAGGCAGGGAGCCCATGATCTCGTTCAGAGGGGCAGGGACCGCCTCCTGGAGATGGAGGGACTGCTGGGTTTTTCTGCAAAGGATGCCAAATGGGAAAGGCACTTCAGGGAACTAGGGAGATGGTACCAGCGCCATATGGAGAAGATATCCCAAGAAGCTGCCGCCGAACTTGCGGTCTTGCTTGCCCCTGAAGAGCGGGAGGGCTGATACGCCTTATGTTCGATTCGCTCAGGGAACGCCTTGAAGGTGTGTTCAAAGGGCTCAGGAGCAGGGGGAAACTGACGGAAGAGGACATCTCCGTCGCCTTGAGGGATGTCAGGAGGGCGCTCCTGGAGGGTGACGTCAACTTCCGGGTTGTCAAGGACCTGGTGGACAGGATCCGTGAACGTGCTGCCGGAAGGGATGTGCTCGACTCGATCACTCCTGCCCAGCAGGTGATCGCCATAGTCTACGAGGAGATGGCGGCTCTGATGGGCTCGGGGCGTCAATCCTTGTCCTTCTCCCCGAAACCTCCGACGAAATACCTCCTTGTGGGGCTCCAGGGTTCGGGGAAGACGACGACCTGCGTCAAGATAGCCAAGAAGATCTCCGACGGCCACAAGCCTCTAGTGGTCGGATGCGACCTGAGGAGACCTGCCGCCGTGGACCAGCTCAGGATACTCGCCGGGCAGGCCGGAGTGGGCTTCTTTGGCCCCTCTGGGGGAGAGAAGGATGTCCTCCCTCTTGTCCGCAGGGCAGAGGAGTACGCGGCCCGGAGGCTTTACGATGTCATTCTCTTCGACACGGCAGGCCGTCTCAACATCGATGACCAGCTCATGGAGGAGCTTGCCTCTCTTGGAGGGATCCTCTCCCCGACAGAGACTCTCCTGGTGGTCGATTCGATGACAGGTCAGGAAGCTGTCAACGTCGCAGCTGCCTTCAACGACAAGATCCCCCTTAGCGGGATCGTCCTGACGAAGCTTGATGGTGACTCAAGGGGAGGGGCTGCCCTGAGCATAAGGGCAGCCACCGGGGTTCCGGTCAAACTCGCTGGTGTTGGAGAAAAGGTCACTGACATCGAGCAGTTCGATCCCCGGAGGATGGCCCAACGCGTTCTGGGTATGGGGGATGTCCAGGGTCTGGTGGAGAGGATCCAGGAGGCTGCCGACGACAGGGAGATCGAGAAGATAGCAGCTTCGGTCAAAAAGAAGAGGATGACCATGGATGACATGCTCCTTCAGATCAGGCAGGTCAGGAAGATGGGGCCCCTGGACAAGGTTCTCGAGATGATACCCGGTGCGGGCAGGGTCAAGGGGCTGGACAATGTTCAGCTCGACCCCGGGCGACTTGCCCATGTGGAGGCAGTGATCCTGTCCATGACAAAAAAAGAGAGGGAGAACCCCCAGATAATCAAGGGCAGCAGGCGCAGAAGGATCGCCCAGGGGTCAGGTACCTCGGTGCAGATGGTAAATCAGGTCCTGAAGCAGTTCGAGCAGATGAGCATGTTGATGAAGCGGTTCGCTCCAGGTAAAGGGGCGAAACTGCCCAGGGGATTCCCCCCCATTCCCATGTAGGAAGGACCGCCGCGCCCCTTGTTCATGGAAACGGCATTTATTGGATCTATGGAACAGTAGAATAAATACAGGAGGTGGCAGACATATGGCAGTTCGTATTCGCCTAGCAAGGTTCGGCCGTAAGAAGCAGCCCTTTTACCGACTGGTAGTTGCCGACTCGAGGGCGCCCCGTGACGGTGCTTTCATCGAACAGATAGGGTCATACGACCCCATGAAGGAGCCGGCAGCGCTGAAGGTCCAGGAGGACAGGGCCCTTTACTGGCTGGGTGTTGGAGCGCTTCCGTCGGATACGGCCCGGGCGATCCTGAAGAAGACGGGAGTCTGGGACAAGTTCACATCCGGGAAGAAGCAGTAACGGGATCCGCTCATGCCGGATTACGAGGAACTCGTGGGGTTCATCGTCAGGAGCATTGTTCCCGATCCTGACGGTGTGACGATCACGTCACAGAGAAGCGTCGGAGGAGTTGTAAAGGTACTGGTAAGGGTTTCAAGGGACGACATGGGGCGGCTGATAGGCAAGCACGGCGTTACGATAAACGCCATCAGGATGGTTGCCAGAGCTGCCGCTGTCAAACCCGGCGAGAAAGTGGAAGTGGACATCCTGGAAGACTGAGGTGGCAGCCTTGAAAGGACCCACAATGGTGACTATAGGACGGATCCTTGGCGCCCACGGGGTCAGGGGCGAGATCAAGGTCCTTCCGCTCACGGATTTTCCGGAGCGTTTCCTCGATATGGACAGGATCGACATCTTCCGGCCGGAGGGGAAGCTGATAGCTTCGCTTTCGATCCGAACCATCAGACTTCACGAGGGGAAGGGCCTCTTTCTTGTAGGGTCCGAAGATATCAGCGATCGGGATAAGGCACAGGCCCTTGAGGGCGGTCTCATTATGGTGGATCCTTCCGAAAGGGTCCCCTTGCCTGAGGGCAGTTACTGGATCGAGGATATTGTGGGTCTTGCGGTAGTCCTCTCAGGAACAGGCGAAGAGCTGGGCAAGGTGGAGGATGTTCTCCGGACGGGAGTTCATGATGTCTACTCCCTAAGGACACCTGAAGGCGACGTAAGGATGATCCCGGCAGTCCGCGAAGTGGTCCTTAGAGTCTCACCCGAAGAGGGGGTTATTGAGATAAGTCTGCCGGAGGGGCTCTGGGATCGATGATCGTAACGGTGATCACCCCTTTCCCGGAGTTGCTGGGTCCGTTCTTCTCGACCGGCGTAATAGGGAAGGCTGTTGAAAAGAGTCTTATCGACATCCGTTTTATTAACCCTCGCGACCATTCTGATGGACATTACGGCCAGATCGATGATTACGCCTACGGCGGCGGGGGGATGGTGTTGATGGCTGAACCCCTTGCCAGAGCGGTTGATGAAGCAAAAGCCGGAGGTCAGGCCTTTGTGGTGCATCCGGGCCCCCAGGGCGTGGTCCTGGGACAGCATCTTGTGGAATCCCTTGCGTCGAAAGAGCACCTCGTTATCGTATGCGGCCGGTACGAAGGAGTGGACGAACGGTTCGTTGACAAGTACGTGGACCTGGAGATCTCCATAGGGGATTATGTCCTTACGGGGGGAGAACTGCCTGCCATGGTGATCATCGACGCCGTAGCCCGTCTTGTTCCGGGTGTGGTAGGGCAGGAAGCCGCCGTCGAGGAGGATTCCTTCTTCAGAGGTATGCTTGATACACCTCATTACACGAGGCCTTCTTCGTGGAAGGGGAGCGAGGTCCCCAGAGTCCTCACCGGAGGTGACCACCTAAAGACAAGTTCCTGGAGGCGCCGGCAGTCCGTGGCGAGGACACTCGGAAGAAGGCCCGATATGATCGCAAGGGCGAATATTGGACCCTACCTTGACAAGGGCGTTTATGTCATACTTGTCCCAGCCAGACGGGAGGTAACCCTGGAAGAAGCGGAGGCCATTGCGGACCTTGGTGCCTCCTTCGGTTGCGAGAGGGCCATATTCATCAGTACCGATGAGGCCTTTCACAAAGAACTCCAGGAGAGTCTTGGAGGGAAAGGGAAAGTCCTTCGATCACCGGGAAGAGCCATTGCCTGGATCAAGGACCGTGAGAAAGAAGATCCCTTCGTTATCATCTGCGGAAGTACTGACAGGGGATCTATCCATTGGCTTGAAGCAAAGAGGCTCGGGCTCGCATCGGGGAGACCCATAGTATTCCTGGCAGGCGAGGGAGCCGAGAGTTTTACGCCCGATCCGGGGCAACAGGTGTCCCTGGGTCCGGTCAGGGGCGGTAGGGATGACA
The DNA here is from genome assembly GCA_012729145.1 of Synergistaceae bacterium. Lineage (GTDB taxonomy): Bacteria > Synergistota > Synergistia > Synergistales > Thermovirgaceae > 58-81. The sequence continues at coordinate 49,718 of JAAYDT010000008.1, forward strand.
GAACCCTTTCCTGTCCCCGGGATACATTGGCCGTCATCCTGGACAGATTTTTCGGCCGGCGTTAGCATCTACAGGCAGTATTCAACAGGGAGGGAATGACAATGGACTCAAGGATAGCTCTTATAGAGAGCAGATACCTGAGAAAGGAGACTCCCGAGTTCCGACCGGGCGACACCGTCAAGGTACACGTGAAGGTGACCGAGGGGAACAGGGAGAGGATCCAGGTCTTTGAAGGGATCGTTATCGCCAGGAAGCACGGGGGCATGCGAGAGACCTTTACCGTCCGGAAAGTATCGGGCGGGGTCGGTGTGGAGAGGGTCTTCCCGCTCCACTGTCCAAGCGTCGACCGCATCGAAGTGGTACGCCATGGAAGGGTCCGCAGGGCAAAACTCTACTACCTCAGGAAGCTCAGCGGAAAAGCTGCAAGGATCAAGGAGCGCCGCTTCTAGCACACCCTGTTGCCGGCCCTGTTAGCCGTCGCGCCCTGACCAAGGCGCGACGGCTCTTTCGTGCCCTTTCTTTTTCTGATATGGGGAGGTTGTTTTGGATTCTTTCCTGATGGTCCTGCCACTGGCCCTGGTCATGGGACTCGGGGTCCTTTTCCGCCGCATCGGTCTCCTGGATGGGAGAGCTGTCCACCGTCTTAATTCGATACTGTACTGGGCCGCTCTTCCGGCCCTTCTGTTCCGGTCGATCCTTGGGGTCGGTCCAGGCATACTCTCTGAACCAAACCTCTTCTGGGCGGTCCATTCGACATTTCTGATCGTCCCGGCTATAGCCCTGATCCTTGCAAGGATCTCAACCAGTGACAGGAGGAGGCTTGCCGTATCGGTGCTGGCCTCGATTAGATCGAACAACGTTTTTATGGGGATCCCCGCGGTTACGATCGCCATGGGACAGGAAGGATTTCAGGCCGTTTCTTTATACCTTGCCGTATCTTTGGTGGGGTTCAATTTTATCTCCATTACCTGGGGACAGGTGATCCTTTCCGGAAGACTGACCCTGAAATCCCTTCACGATACACTTCTGCAGCTATTGAAGAACCCCCTTATCCTGGCTAGCATTATGGGGATGGCTGGTGCATTCGCAGGGTTCAACAGGCTCCCCTTCTGGCTTGATTCCGCGGTTAAAATGGTGGGAGACACCGGAAGCGGCATAGCCCTGATCGCCCTGGGAGCCTCGATCAGTTTCGAAAACCTCCGCGGGGCCATGAAATCGGCATGGAGAGACAGCCTCTTCAAACTTTTTGTAAACCCGGCGCTTGTCTGGTGTGCCTTCCTGGCCTGGCCTGTTGATCCCGTGCTGCGGAACGCTGTTGTTCTGACTTCGGCAATGCCTGCCGCAGTCAACAGTTTCGTGATAGCCCACAAAATGGGGATGGACCACGAATACGCCGGCAAGATCGTGGCCCTGAGTACGGCCCTCTCGGTCTTCTCCCTCCCGATATGGATTTGGCTGTTGGGGATATAGGGCTTCGACAGGGGGTGTTCATGGGCCGGTACCGTAAGGATCGACCGGACACAGGGATGACAGGGCATCGCCGGGTCACGTATGGAGACCTTTGTCCTTGACGCACCACTTCAACTTGCATATAATTCTTTCGCATCTTTGGAACGCGGGGGTGGCGGAACAGGTAGACGCGCTAGGTTGAGGGCCTAGTGGCTTACGGGCTGTGGGAGTTCAAGTCTCCCCCTCCGCACCATGGAAACAGGTGACGGCCGCTACTCAAGGAGCGGCCGTCCTTCATTTCCCCGGCCGTGATCAGGACACCTCCCTGTGCAGCCTCTTCTTCCTCTTGTTGTCATCGAGAATTGCCTTCCTGATCCTGACGGACAGGGGGGTCACCTCGACGAGCTCATCAGAGGCTATCCACTCCAGGGCCTTTTCAAGGGTCATCTTTCTTGGGGTGTCCAGTTTTGTGTACTGATCCTGGGTGGATGAGCGGTGGTTGGTCATCTGCTTTCTCTTCGTGGGGTTGCAGACCATGTCCCCGGGGCGGGAGTTCTCGCCCACAACCATGCCCTCGTAGACCCTGTCCATGGGGCTTATGAATAGGGTACAACGCTCCTGCAGGTTTTCGATCTGGTAAGCCGTGGCTTCTCCAGTTTCGAGGCTGACCACGGAACCCCTGTTCCTGGGATTTATCTCCCCCGTCCACGGACCGTATCCGTTGAAGGACGAAGACATGATGCCCATTCCCCTGGTATCGGTCAGGAACTCCCCCCGGTAGCCGATGAGACCCCTGGTGGGGATCGAGAACTCCATCCGGAGCGTATTCCCGCCTGAAGGGTTCAGGAGGCCGAGCATGCGCCCCTTTCTTCTGGCAATCTTTTCGAAGACCACTCCCTGGTACTCCTCGGGAACATCTATGATCAGGGATTCCATTGGCTCGAAGAGCCGGCCGTCGATCATCTCTGTTATGACTTCAGGTCGGGATACGCAGAACTCGGCACCCTCACGTCTCATCTCCTCGATCAGTATGGCAAGATGAAGCTCTCCTCTGCCTGAGATCTTGATCCCGTCGGGCCTCCCCAGGTCCTCCATATGGAGGGCTATGTTCATCCTGGTCTCTCTTTCGATCCTGGAGCGGATCTGTCTCAGGGTTATGGCCTGGCCCTCCTGGCCTGCGAAGGGACCGTTGTTGACAAGGATGAACATCGATATGGTGGGCTCTTCGATGGAGAGGGGTTTCATCGCCGGGTCTTCGATCACAGGGGAAGAGAAGACGTCCCCGATGCCGATCTCCTTCGGTCCCGATATCCATATTATATCCCCGGCGTTAACTTCCTCGACAGGGACCCGGTCCAGCCCCCTTGTTATCCACATCTGTGCTGCCTTTTCCCGGCTGCTGTCGGTTACCTCCCAGTCCCCCTCCTGCTTCCTGGGGTCGAACCAGCGTGAGGTGGTCCTGATGAACTCTTCACCCTGTCTAAGGGAACCCTGGAGTACCTTGCCGCATCCGATACGGCCGGAGTATTCATTCCAGGCGAGGGTGGTCACCTGCATCAGGAACGGGGCCTCCGGATCAGCCTCGGGAGCGGGTACGTATTCGATGATCATGTCGAAAAGAGCTTTCATATCTCCTGGCTTTGCGGTCTCTCCCATATCTTTCACCGCCCAGCCCTGCAGCCCCGATCCGTAGATGACAGGGAAATCAGCCTGCTCGTCCGTTGCCCCCAGTTCGATGAAGAGGTCGAAGGTCCTGTTCAGGGTTTCTGCCAGGTCTGCTCCAGGGCGATCCGCCTTGTTTATGAACACCAGCGGCCTCAGCCCCATTGCCAGGGCGTGGCGGAGTACATACCGGGTCTGCGGCATGGGACCCTCGTTGGCATCCACCAGCAGAAGCACAGAATCGACGGTCGAAAGGACCCTCTCCACTTCCCCGGAAAAGTCAGCATGTCCAGGGGTATCCACAAGGTTGATCAGGTGATCACCCCAGGTTACTGTACAGTGTTTTGAGCGAATGGTTATGCCCCGCTCCCTCTCCAGCTCATTGCTGTCCATTACTCGTTCCTCAATGCGGGCGTTCTCGCGGAAGACCCTGGCAGCGCGGAAGATAGAATCGATAAGGGTGGTCTTTCCGTGGTCGATGTGGGCAATTATCGCAAGGTTGCGGATCTTTTCGACTTCGTGCATTTTTCTGCCATCTCCTGAAAAAAGGTTCTGGGCGTTCCCTGAAAAAAGGTGCACAGGCTGGGAATGATACATCTTCGGGGCTGTTCAGGCAATATGCCATTATTTGGATCCCGGGCCTGGAAAAACTTGCCCCCCGGGGATCTGGATATTAAACTTCTTCTGGAGAACCCATGGATATATTGAATACCCGGAGGTCAGGCTATTGATGAGCAGATCGTCCCAACCGGCTTTTCTGGTATTTCTTGTACTTCTCTGGTCCTTCTTTTCGATCGTCACAGTTCCTGCCTTCGCGGAGGGGGAGAGGTACGACAGGCTTGAGGTGATCGTTCCTGTTCAGTCCGAAGAGGATCCCGGAATGGATGTCCTGTCGGATCTAAAGGCGGATGTCATCGTGTCGGCTTTTACAAGGGTCAACAGGAGTCTGGACATTCCTACGGCATCTAATTACGCCTCCCATGTTCTTGAGGCTGCCGGGGAGTTCGGTATCCACCCCTTCATGATAGCCTCGATAATAATCAGGGAGTCCACGGTCAGACAGAATGCCCGATCACGCTATGCCTACGGGCTGATGCAGATCAACTGGAAGGCTCATCGCAAGGGTTTGACAAAAGCTTTCAGCACCATCAGGACCCTAGATGATCTGCTGCAGCCTCGTAACAATATTTTTGCGGGAACGTATATCTTCTCCTGGTATCTCAGATCGAGCGATGGGGACATGGACAAGGCCCTCTCGAAATACCTCGGGAGGACCGGGAAGAAGTATGTCTCCAGGGTCATGTCGGGTTACAGGGATATGATAAAGGATCTGGAGGAACGCAAGGACAAGTACGGGAGCGAAACCGTAAGAAGTTCCTCTAGTGTGGCCTTTGCTGTAGAATAGACCGGTCGTTCTGGTCCAGAATCCATCTTAAGAGGGAGCGGTGTAATTGGCAAACTCTTTACCGGTTCTCAGGATAGGAAAGTATTCCCCCAGGTACCCCCTTATCCAGGGAGGAATGGGGGTGCGCATCTCCGGCCCGAGCCTGGCCGGGGCTGTCGCCAGTGCGGGCGGGATCGGTACCATTGCCAGCGTAGGACTTGCCGTTGCCTCCGATGTTTACGACGGCAGGAACTACTTCGAAGCCAACCAGATCGTTCTGAAAAAGGACGTTGAGGAAGCCAGAAAGAGCTCCGGCGGGGGGATCATCGCTGTTAACGCCATGGTCGCCCTCACCGACTATGACCTTCACGTAAGGGCTGCCTGTGAAGGCGGCGCAGATATGATCATATCCGGGGCGGGGTTGCCCCTGAGACTCCCGGAGCTGACCAGGGAATTCCCTCACGTAGCACTTGTCCCCATAGTCAGTTCCACCAAGGCGGCAAGCCTGATAATCAGACGATGGGAAAAGCTCTACGGGAGGCTTCCGGACGCCTTCGTGGTCGAGACGCCTCTTTACGCGGGGGGGCACCTTGGCGTGACCAAGATGGAACATGTCATGGACGAGGCGCTCTCACTGGAGTCTGTCATTCCGGGGCTGGTCAGGTATCTCGATGAAGAAGTGGGTGAGGATATCCCCGTTATAGGTGCGGGGGGGATATGGGACCGTGGTGACATGGACAAGGTCTTTTCCCTGGGCGCTAGAGGGGTTCAGATGGGCACCCGGTTCGCGTCTACCCTTGAAGGTGATGCCGACATCAGGTTCAAACAGGCCCTTATCGACGCCCGTGAAGAGGACGTGGTGATCATTAAGAGCCCCGTGGGTATACCCGGCCGGGCGCTCAGGTCTCCATTCGTCGAGAAATACCTGGAAGGTACCGTTGAGAGCAAACCCTGTTTTGCCAACTGCCTCTCCCACTGTTCTTACCGGACTGACAGACAGGCCTTCTGTATAGCCCAGGCCCTGGTGGACGCCTTCCGCGGCAACTGGGAGGAGGGGCTTTTCTTCTGTGGTTCCAACGTAGCCAGGATAACCAGGATGGAGACCGTTGAGGAGATCTTCAGGGATCTCTTCGGTCAAGAGTAGCGACCGGAGACCTTCCACCGGATATTGAAGGGATCAGGGCCGGGTCCGTTCTGTGACCCGGCCCTGATCCTTGGTCGACCTTGAACGTCGGTCTTCTCTCAGCTGTATCCCTTCTCTTTAAGGAGGGGTAACGCCAATGCCTTCAGACCCGGAAGGTTTCTGAAGAAAATTAGCGATGCCCCGACGCATACCAGGCCTCCGATGAAAAGGGTTAGTGGAGCCCCGAAAAGTTTCGCCGACGCACCCGCAAGAAGACTCCCCACAGGGCCCGTACCTATAATGGACATGACGTAGAGGCTCATCACCCGCCCCCTCATGTGTTCCTCAACTAGAGCCTGTATCAGGGTGTTGCATGAAGAGATGGAGAGGACCATTCCGAATCCCACCAGTGGCATAAGTGAAATGGACAGGATCTGGACCCTTGACATGGAGAACAGAGACAGCGCTACCCCGAAAAGAGCCGTAGCGTAAGCTGCCACCTTCCCCAGACCTATGGGGCTCTTGCGCAGGGCCAGAAAGATCGTCCCCGCCAGAGCCCCGATCCCTGTGGATGCAAGGAGATACCCCAGGGTCTTCGGCCCGCCACCGAGTATCTCCTTAGCGAATACGGGGAGCATCACCAGGTAAGGCAGCCCGAAGAGGCTCAAGAGCGTCAAAAGGATCAACAAGGCCTTGATGGGAGGGAAGTTGAAGGCGTACTCAAGGCCGTCAATAACTCCCGACAGCCCCGGCTTGGGCCGGATCGAGGGTTCCCTCGGCGGCACCCTGATCGCCCTGAGTGCAGCGATAGTCGCAAGGAAGGAGAGGCCGTTGACAAGAAAGCATATCCCCTCACCGACGGCCGCTATGGCTATTCCTGCTATGGAGGGTCCAATAAGCCTGGCGGAGTTGAATAGTGATGAGTTGAGGGCGATGGCGTTCCCGAGATCATCCTTCCTGTCAACGAGCTGGATCACGAAGGCCTGGCGGGCCGGCATATCGAAAGAGTTAACCACTCCCAGGAAGGTGCTCAGGATTACAATATGCCAGTAGAGAATGGTGCCCGAGAGGGTGAGTGCGGCAAGGACCAGGGCCTGGGCGACGGCCATCCACTGGGTGATCAGGAGGAGTTTTCTCAGTTCCCACCTTTCAAGCCAGACCCCGGTAAAAAGAGTGAGGAAAAATATGGGGATCTGTCCGATAAAATCGACAAAGCCCAGGGAGAGGGGCGAAAGGGTGATACGGTAGACCAGCCAGCTCAGGGCTACCCTCTGGATCCAGAGCCCTATGAGGGATATGCTCTGGCCCATGAAGAAGAGCCTGTAGTTGCGTGAACCAAGGGCTCTCAGTCCCTGCCTGAAACCCCTTCCGGTCTGAACTCCGAATTCCACAAGACGGGTCCTGAAGTAATGCACGGCTCTTCCTGATACCTCCCGTTATATATGAAGGAGCATTTCAAGCTCTTCCAGGGTGGCTCCAAAAAGATCCAGGGTAGTCCTGACAGGCTCAGGGCTGGTCATGTCGACCCCGGCATCCCGAAGGACCTCGATGGCGGGGGCTGACCTTCCTCTTTCCAGGAAACGAAGGAACCGGTCAGCGGCTGTTCTTCCCTCTTCGAGGATACTTCTTGAAAGCGCTGTCGCCGCCGAGTAACCCGTTGCGTACTGGTAGACGTAGAAGGGTGAGTAGAAGTGGGGTATGCGGGCCCACTCGATCTCTATCTCCCTGTCGAGTTCTACCGCCGGGCCGTAGTAGGCTTCGTTGAGATCCCTCCACAGGGTGCAGAATGTCTCCGCCGTAGGGGCCTCGCCCCTTTCTGTCATTCCGTGAACCTCCCGTTCGAATTCGGCGAACATGGTCTGGCGGAAGACAGTCGTCCTGATCTGTTCAAGGCGATAGTTGAGGAGGTACATTCTTTCCTCGCGACTGGAGGCTGACCGGACAAGGTGGTCCAGGAGAAGGGCCTCGTTGGTAGTCGAGGCAACCTCGGCAATGAATATGGAGTGACCGGAGTATACAAAGGGTTGTTCCCTGTCGGTAAAGAACCTGTGGAGGGCATGCCCCATCTCGTGTGCCAGGGTGAAGACATCCCTTATCCGGTCGTTGTAGTTGAGGAGGACATAGGGGTGAACAGGGTACGCTCCCCATGAATAGGCTCCACCCCTTTTCCCCCTGTTCTCGTAAACGTCGATCCATCCTCCTGAAAAACCCTCGTCCAGGGCGGCCAGGTAGGCTCCACCCAGGGACTTTAGCCCATCTCTGACCATCTCCAGGGCATCACGGTAAGGTATATCCTGGCGGTACTCTTCCACCAGGGGTACGTAAAGGTCGAACATCCTTACCGGGGAAACATCCAGCACCTTCCCCCGGAGCTTTACATAGCGATGGAGCAGATCGAGGCTTTCACGGACCCCGTCCACAAGGGAGGAGTAGACCGAAAGTGGAATATCGTCCCCGTGGAGGGCGGACTCGAGATCCGAGCCGAATCCCCTTGCCCTTGAATAGAATAGCGAACCCCGCAGGGCAGAGTTAAGGGATGCCGTGAGGGTATTCCTGTACCGGTCGTAAGTTCCGAAGAGGTTGTTGTAGGCGTCCTCTCTGACCCTACGGTCACGGCTCTGCAGGAAGGTTCCGAAACGTTCCTCCGAGAAAGGGACCTCCCTCCCATTCTCATCGCGTACAGGGGGGAAGGTCATGTCCGCATTGGTGAGCATGGAGAAAATGTTCTCCGGAGCGTGAGCAAGCTCTCCTGACGCGGCCAGCAGTTCCTCCTCCCTCGAAGACAACACATGTTCCCGCTTTCGAAGTATCTCTTCCAGGAAGAAACGATAGACCTCAAGATCCCCCTCTCGTTTCAGGAATTCCATGAGGGTTTCTTCGGGGATCTGGAGGATCTCCGGTGTGACGAAGGCTTCAGAACGCGATGCCGCTACCGCCAGGGAGGTTGCTCTTGCTGCGAAGGCCTGGCCTGCCGGATCTCTGGTATCTTCATGGCTCTTCATGTGGGCGTAGGCGTACACCCTGGACGTCAGCTCGCCGATCCTGTCACAGAGCCTGAGGCATTCCAGCAGTGCCGAGGGCGAGGAAGAGAGCTTCGTCCTGAAGGCCTCAAGGGAATCCATGAGATCCCCTGCCTCTTTCAGGGCGTTCTCCCACTCGGTTGTGTCTCCAAAAAGGTCTTCAAGGGCCCATTTGAAGGTTTTCTCCAGATCTGACCTTTCGGGTATTGTACCTCTGCCTGCGTGGTCGCTGTCATGATCAGGGTCTTTCATCGTCAGGTCTCCTTCTGATCCTGCCCTGAAGGGTGAGGGGGATCCATGATGGGTGATCTTCCAGATAACCTAGATGCTAGCATAAGAAAGAACAAACTGCCTGACCTGTGATGGAAGTGAGAAGAAAGAGCCTCCCGGGATAACTCCGCTGTCAGAAAGAGAGAATTACCTGTGGGGGGGTAATAGGGTCTACAATAGATCATGACCATGCCGCGACAATCAAGGGGGAAGGTCGGTGCTGCAGGGATCTTTCGGATGGATCGCTCTTTTTGCTTTTCTGGCCGCTACTGTTAACGCCCTGGGCATCCTGGTGGTCTTCAGGTACAGGGAACAGGCCGAAAAGCTGATGCCATACCTGATGTGTTTCGCAGCGGGGGTCCTTATATCCACACCCCTGATGATAGCCCTCCCCGCAGCTCTGGAGAGGGATCCCCGCTCAGGATTCATGGCTCTTGGCGGGTTTTTGTTCATGTTCTTCTCCAACAAGGTTATCCGGCATTACACTCACGAGGAGGCACTGGCCTTCGGGATAACTGCCGCTCAGGGGATAGCGGTCCACTCGTTCGTGGACGGCATCGTCTATGCCGTCACCTTCGAGGTGAGCGTTCTGGTGGGGGTCCTCTCTGCAGGAGGACTCGTGGCACACGAGTTCGCGGAAGGAGTTATCACCTTCCTGATCCTCGTAAGGGGGGGAGTGAACAGAAGAGCAGCCATGGTCTCCGCTTTCCTGATAGCATCCCTTACCACACCTCTCGGGGCCTTTGTGGCCTACCCCTTTATAAGACCCCTGAGTGGTGGCACCCTGGGGTTGCTGCTCGGATTCGTGTCTGGCGTGCTCATATATGTCTCTGCCTCGCACCTGCTCCCGGAGGCAAGGGGGCATGAAGAACGCCACTCACTTTTGGCTTTCATGGCAGGAGTGGTCCTTGCATCCTTTATTGTAATGACCCATGGACATTGAACGGCAGGGCAGGGTCCCTTCCTGGATGTTAACTTTATGGGGGGAGATGGATGAGGCTGGAGAAGCGCTCAACGATAGCTGTTTTTCTGGCAGTCATGGTCCTTTTCAATCTTGCCTGCCAGAGTTTCGTTATGGCGGCAAATGCCTGGAGGGTGGATGTCTCTGAAGAGGCCATCGGGGGCTTCGGAAGGTTTATGGAGTTCGCCAGAGGTCTCTTCCGATCTGCCGAAGAGGATGGGGCTTCGGAAGGGTCGGGAAGCGAAAAGGCCTTTTCGACGAACCCCTTCGTCTATATCGCGGCCTTCTGGACAGAGATTGTGAACGCGCCAGAAGAAAGGTCTTTTTGGGAAAGGATCATAGCCTTTCTTGAGGCGGTAAAGGTGAAGGGACGGGGAATGATCATGTAACTCGTGACTCGTGACGGGTGAAATCCGTAAACCGTGAATCGTGAACCGAAAAACAGATCTTGCACCACAGAGAAAACAAGGTCACTATTGGGCAGAGTCTGGATCGTTGATCTTTTCTTGCCTTTTCCGTTCACCGTTCACTGTTTGCCGTTCACGCAGTTTACCCTTCGAGCATTGACCTTGGTTCAAACATTACGATTAACGACTCACGGTTCACGATTGACGGATCAAGATTTCCGATTCACAGATCACGGTCTTGTAAAAACGGTCCACTAAACGAAAGGAGGTCTCGCAATGAAGGAAAAGTTCGAGAACGTTACTCTTGTAAGCAAGGCCAATGTCTATCTTGACGGCAAGGTGACCAGCAGGACCTTCTTCCTCCCCTCGGGAGAGAGGAAGACGGCGGGCATCTTCCTGCCCGGAGAGTACGAGTTCGGAACTAACGAGGCTGAAATAATGGATGTCGTTCAGGGTAGTGCGGAGGTACTGCTCCCCGGAGAGACGGAATGGAAAAAGTTCGGTCCCGGTGAGTGCTTCAGGATTCCTTCAAAGAGCTCCTTTAAACTAAAGATCGGGGAAGTTCTCGACTATATCTGCTCATACATCAAGGAGTGACAAACCCTTCGTTGCTCCTGGGGGATAAGCCCGTCACCCCCAGGAGTCTATCGGTTGGAGAAGTAGATGAAGAACATGACCCCCATGAAAAAACCTACCGACAAGGCTTTCACGATCCTTGAAGTATCCCTTCTTTCCGGTCTTTTCGGGTCGAAATATCCGGACGGGGATCCTGTTCTTTCTTTTTTACGTCTCTTCCCTGTAAATTTGTCCGCATAGGAATAAGTCAGGAAACCCGCACCCAGGCCCATAAAAACGGCGCCTGCCAGTGGCTGTAGCAAAGAACCGTCCATCGGTCTACCCCTTCCCGGGAGGAGTCTTTCTCCTTCCAATATTGCAGAGGCTATCCTTTCAGGGAAGACCGTGTCAAGGGCGACCTGTCGGGATGCCTTATTCGGGAGGATCCCCTGGGCGAAGATGTGATGGAAGGTGAGAAGAAAAACCCGTGAATCATAAATCGTGATTCGTGGATCGTGAACCGAAAAGGCTGAAAAAGAAAGCGGCAGGAAGGACAGGATCAAGCGCGTACCCTGTCGCTGCGCTTGGGGCTCCCGTCATCATTCCCTGCCTCGTTCATCCCCTTGTCGACATCCACCTTGCGGAGCAGGAAGATCCCTCCTGCGAAGAAAAGGATCAGGGAGACTATCCCCATACGGGTGGAGCCGGTGAGTTGCGTCAGAACCGCAAAAAGGGCAGGTCCGGCCACTCCCGAGAATTTGCTGAATATGTCGTAAAGGGCGAAGAACTCCCCCGTCCTTGCCCGGGGGACCATTACGCCGTAAGTGCTCCGGCTGATGGCCTGGACACCTCCCTGGACCATTCCTACAGCAATGGCCAGGACCCAGAAGTGCCATGCCCTTTCCAGGAAGAAGGCGCCGAAAGAAATGACACCGTACCATATCAGCCCTATGGTTATTGCCGCCTTGCCCCCCACCCTTAGGGAGAGTTTCCCGAAGAGGATGGAGAAGGGGGCTCCGACGAACTGGGTGGCGAGAAGGGCCCCAACGAGGTGCAGCATCCCTATACCTTTCTCGGCACCGTAGATGGCGGCCATCTTCATTATCGTGCCGACGCCGTCGTTATAAAGCCAGAAAGCGACCAGGAAAACCAGTAATTCCCGGTAGCGCCTGATGTTCCTCAGGGTCTCCGCCAGTTGACCGAACCCCCGGGTAAGTACGTGCCCCCCTTCAACTGCACCATTGACCTCGACAACCGGCTCCGGGACAAGGACCATCAAGGGTATCGTGAAGGTGATCCACCACAGCCCGACGGACAGGAAAGACAATCTTGCTCCAAGGCCTCCCGGGAGAAGAACCACCGCTGCAATGTTGGCGGCAAGTAGTGCGCCTCCCCCAAGATATCCCCATGCGTACCCTCTGGACGATATCTCGTCGATCCTGCCATGGGGGGCGATGTGGGGGAGAAGAGAGTCGTAGAAGATCATGGACAGGGAAAACCCCAGGCTTCCAAGGGCGTAAAGAGCCAGTGCCCTCATCCAGTCGCCGTATCCGACGGTGAAAAGGAAACCCGTAGAAACTGCCCCCAGGAGCGTGAAGACAAGCAGGAACCGTTTCTTCAGTCCCCCTATGTCAGCCATGCTCCCAAGGACCGGAGCCAATGAAGCCCCTATCAGAAGAGCAAGGGATGATGTGTACCCCCAAAGGGCAGCTGGGGAGTTGGGTGCCAGTCCGGCAGCTGCCACCTCCCTGAAGTACACGGGCAGGAGGGCCGCCATTATGGTGGTCGCGAAGGCAGAATTCCCGGCATCATAGAGGCACCAGGCCTTTACCTGTTTCTCTTTGCAGCTGTCAGATCTCATAGGGACAATTCTAACCTTTCCTTCAACGGGGGGCATCCCGGATAAGGGCCTTTTTGCCGACAGACCGAAAGGGCTTTTTTTGGTATCCTTGACCGGGTATTTCCTGAAGGATCTACCGGAGCCGAAAATATACAAGAGGTGGATACATGAAGATAAGAACCCTTGATGGGCCGCGCCTCCACAGGGGGTTCTCTGCCGGCGCCCTCAACGTAAGGGCAAGGCAGGAGGTCCTGAACAGCATGAACGTCTTCCCGGTCCCCGACGGGGACACGGGGACGAACCTCGCAGCGACCGTTCAATCCGTTTCGGAAGGGACGGTGATCAGCCGTTCCCTTTCGGAGACGAGTTCCTCCATGGCAGACGCCGCCCTCATGGGGGCCCGCGGCAACTCAGGCCTTATTTTCGCCCAGTTCCTCTACGGGTTCTCCCAGGGGTCCGGTGGTCGGGAAGAGCTGGACGTTAAGGCCTTCGGCAAGGCCGTATCCGGGGCAATACCCTATGCCAGGGAGGCTCTAAGCAAGCCTGTGGAGGGAACTATCCTGACGGTGATGGAGGACTGGGCCTCAGAGGTGGGAGCACTCGCCAGGCGCTACAGTGATTTTGCCCATATCCTGCCCGGATCGTTGGAAGTGGCCAGGAAGTCCCTTAAAGAGACACCTTCGAGACTACCGGTCCTTGCGAAGGCAGGGGTTCTCGATGCCGGCGCCCAGGGGTTCGTGGATTTCCTGGAGGGGATAGTCTCCTTCCTTGAGAGCGGTGATCTCAGACAGTTCTCGAAGCTGTCAGGGACACCGTCGATCCAGCACATCCACGAGGACTTTCAGGATAACGAACCTTCCTTCAGGTACTGTACCGAGGCACTCCTCTGTGGAGAGAGGATGGACATCAAGACCATAAGGGCCGAGATGCAGCCCTTTGGGGACTCCCTCATCGTCGGCGGGCACGGGGGGAAGGTCAGGGTTCATATCCATACTGACACCCCTGGCCGGCTGTTCTTCACGATCAAGAAACACGGTGCCCTCACCCAGCAGAAAGCCGATGACATGAGGCGACAGGTTGATGTCTGCAGGAAAAGGATGCACTCCGTGGCCCTTGTAACGGACTCCACCTGTGATCTGCCCCAGGAATTCCTTGACAGGAACCAGATCCACGTGGTTCCTCTCCGCCTGGCTTTTGGGGAGAGCGTCTTTATCGACAGGGTGACCATATCCTCCGAACAGTTCTACACTCTCCTGGAAGAGTCCGGAGAGAGGCCTGTAAGTTCCCAACCCTCCATCTCCGACTTCGAAAGGACCTACCGGTTCCTCCTCGAGCACTACAACTCGGTCATTGCTGTGCATATCTCGTCTAAGCTGAGCGGGACATGGAACGCCAGCAGGGCTGCCGCAGAAAAGGTGGGGGGGATGATCACCGTGATCGATTCCAGGACGGCTTCAGCTCCTCTGGGCCTGCTGGTCATGAGGGCTGCCCAGGCCCTGAACGAAGGGAAAGGCCACGAGGAGACCGTCTCCCTTATCGAGGCCGGGATCCCTGGAGCGAAGATCTTTGTCAGCCTGAAGACCCTGAAGTATATGGTCAGGGGGGGGAGAGTAAGCCCAGCCAAGGGACTTCTTGCGACCCTTCTTAACCTGAAGCCGATAATCACCGTAAACGAAGAGGGCTTCGCCAGATCCCTCGGACAGACCAGGGGCTGGGAGGCCAACGTCAACAAGATCCGTGAGATCATAGACCAGGAGTGCCGGAGAGCAAGGGTCTGGAACTATTGCGTCGTTCATGCCCATTCTCCGGCTTCGGCTGAGGCGGCCGCTTCCGGAATGCGGGAGATCGTTGGAAGTGATCCCGCTTACGTAATGGACATATCACCTGTCCTTGGGGCCCATTCAGGGATAGGTTCAGTGGCCGTAGGGATCCTGGTGGAATAGAGGTCGATATGGGAGATATCAGGAAGAACCCTTCGGAAGACGACAAGAAACAGGTTACGGAACGCCTTGCGGAAGTGATCGAGAGATCCCGGGTAATGGCCAACCTCGAGATACTGCTGGACAGACGTAAACTGATCTGGAACAACTTCCTTGCCGGACTGGCAAAGGGTGTTGGTTTCGGGGTGGGGTTGACAGTCCTTGCTGCGGTGGTCATATACTTTCTGGTGATCGTTCTCAAGTCCATTGTCGCGTTGAACATCCCTGTGATCGGTAACTATATCGCCGACCTGGTCCAGCTGGTTCAGGATCAGATCCAGAATCAGCGCTGAAAGGCCTTGCCGGTGACCTGTCAGGGGGCGGTGGGTCCTCATGTCGTTAAAGGAGGAGGGGCAGTCCATGTTCTCAACGAGGCGGAGGAAGTGGTCTCTTCCGGGCGCCTTTGTCGTTGTTATGATCCTTTCAGCTCTGGGGCTGGGAGGCTATCTGTTGCTGGAGAGGTTGTCGCCAGCAAGAACCCGGGCCATTCAGGCGGCAGAGGATCAACGTATCGCCCCGGCGGAACAGGACCAGCATCCTGCCCCTGATGCTGACAGGATAGAGGTTTTCGTAGCAGAGAACGGTCTTGAGGAAAGTTTCTGGATCCTCATAGGGAAGGGCTGTTTCGAACTCTCCACGTGGAACGGTACAGAAAGGGAGGCAGTTTTCCCGATCGCTGTCGGAGAGAACCCGGGCAACAAGGAGAGGGTGGGGGACAGGAGAACCCCTGAAGGAGTTTTCCGCGTCGAAAGGACCCACGATTCCAGGACCTGGGTCCATGATTTCGGAGACGGGAAGGGACCTGTCGAAGGGGCTTACGGGCCTTTCTTCATAAGGCTTGAGACGGGGTGGAAGGGGATAGGGATACACGGAACTCATGACCCTTCTTCACTGGGTAAAATGGTTACCGAGGGTTGCATAAGGATGAGCAACGAGGCGGTCATGGAGATCGTCGAAAGATCCGTACCCGGAACAGTCGTGATAATAGAACCCTGAGGATATCTGGAAAGCAGGCCCGATCCGTACCGCGGAAGGCGGGAAGAAAAAAACGATCAAGGAGAGTGGTCCCAGTGAGCCAGGAGGTTTGGGAGGGGCTTTTTTCTGAAGTAGGGATCAACCTGACGCCGTCCCCGATCAGGGAACTGGTCAAGTACATGAAGAGACCGGGCATGATATCCCTGGCTGGGGGAAACCCCGACCCGGAGATATTTCCTGTCAAGGAGTTTCAGGAAGCGGCGGGGGTTATTTCCGAACGGGGCAAGGAGATTCTTCAGTACGGCGGGACGGGGGGATATGAACCTTTAAAGGAATTCATCTCCGGCTGGATGGCACCAAGGATGGGCAGGGCGACCGCTCCAGAGGAGATGTGCATCACCACCGGTTCCCAGCAGGTCATGGACCTGTTCGCGGCGGTGATGCTTGACCCTGGCGATGTGGTGATCGTCGAGGAGCCTACCTATCCAGGAGCCACCCACGCCCTTAAGAACCGAAAGGCCCGTTTCGTAACCGTTCCATGCGACAGCGAGGGAATGAAGGTCGACATGCTCCCGGAGATCCTGGAACAGGCCAGAAAGGGGAGAGACAAGGTCAAGTTCATCTATTCGATAGTAAACTTCCAGAATCCCTCGGGGTACACCCTGTCGGCATCAAGGAGAAAAAAACTTCTCGAGATTGCAGAAACCTTCGGGGTTCCTGTTTTGGAGGATGACCCCTACGGCCATCTCCGTTTCGATGGAGAACATGAGCCAACCATCTTCTCGATGGACAGAAGCGGTCTTGTGATCTACGCCTGCTCATTCTCCAAGATACTTGCCCCCGGAACCAGGGTCGCGTGGGTTGTCGGCCCCGAGGAAGTGATCGGCAAGATGATAATGGTCAAGCAGGGCTCAGACCTCTGCACCAGTGTTCTGGCTCAGGGGCTTGTATACGAGTACTGCCGGCTGGGACACATGGATTTATTCCTCCCCCGGATACAGGAGCACTATAAGAAGAAACGGGACGCCATGGACGCAGCCTTCCGGGAGTATCTCCCTCCTGACACGACCTACGGAACCCCACAGGGAGGGTTCTTCTATTGGCTGACCCTTCCCGGGGTCAACACCAGAGATCTCTTTTTCAAGGCCATAGAAAGGAACGTCTCCTTCGTGACGGGGGACGCCTTCTTCCCCACTGGAGGCGGGGAGGAACATCTAAGGGCCTGTTTCTCCTATGCCAATGCCGATGATTTTCCTGAGGCGGCGAAACGTCTTGCCCTCGCCATTAACGACCTCCGTCTTTGAAGGTCTTTCGGGAGTTTTCAACGCAGAGGGCCCCTTCCTGTAGGAAAGGGGCCCTCTTTATGGCAAAATCATCTAATCAGGAGCAGGGGAAAAGCCCGGGATAACAGACAAGGGGTGATCCGATGGGAGTGACAGAGGCCTGTACAGGCGACCGCTTCTCGTTCCGCTTCCCGGGAAGGGTCTCTTTCGGGGACGGAACTGTTTCGGACCTGCCGGCCCTTTTGAGTGAAATGAAGGCTGAGCACTCCCTGATACTGTCCGGAAGGACCATTTCAGAAGGCCCCTTAATGGAAAGGGTCAGGGAGATACTGGATCTGTCGGGTATCCGTTACGGGGTATTCAATGGCGTTGAGCCGGAAACACTGGTCGAGATCGTAAAAGCGGCGGCCGAAGCGGCAAGGGGAGCAGGTTACGATATAATGACAGGTCAGGTTACGATATAATGACAGGTCTAGGTGGAGGGAGTACCATGGACCTCACCAAGGTGGCTTCCGTAATGGCCGCAACAGGGGCAGATATCCTTTCCATGGTCGGATGGGACAGGGTGCCCTGCAGGGGACTACCCGCGGTTATGCTGCCGACAACTTCCGGGAGCGGTCCAGAGGTCTCTCCTGTGGCGACCTTTACCTTTGCCGAGGAGAAGGTAAGGAAGGGGGTGGTCAGCTCCTTCCTGGTCCCTTATGCAGCCATTGTTGACCCGGAGCTGACCTGGAGCGTCCCCCCGAAGGTGACGGCCGATACCGGGATGGATGCACTGATCCATGCCGCGGAGTCCTTCCTGTCGGTAAACGCCAACCCCTTTAGCGAAAGCCTTTCACTGGAAACCGTACGAAGAATAGCCTCCTCTCTGAAGGACGATGTGATGGATGGAAGAGATGCCGCATCAAGGCGGGGGGATGTCGCTGGGAAGCCTTATGGCCGAAATGGCCTTCGCCACGGCCGGTACTGCGGCTGTCCATGCCCTGGCCTATCCCCTGGGGGGAGAGTTCAATATCCCCCATGGAGAGGCAAATACGGTTATGCTGAAGAGCGTAATGGAGTTCGACAGGGACCGATGCGCAAAGAAAACGTCCCGTCTGGCCCGGGCTGTCTCGATGGAGCGTCTGAACATGTCAGATGAGGAAGCATCGGAATACCTGACAGAGTGGATGACAGGAACGGCCAGGAGGATAGGTGTGACCATAAGGATCAGGGACCTGGGGGTGCCGGAGGACGCCATCCCGACGATGGCCGATGCGGCCTCAAGGGAGGCCAGACTTCTCTCGAACAACCCCAAAACGATCAATAGAGAGGATATCGATAAGATCTACAGAAGAGCCTGGTAAGGTGATCTTCCGGGCTTGTAATGTGAGAGGGGCGGGATCTTTCAATATGAGGATCGTCAGGTTTGCAATCAACGAGGGCAATGATGTTCACTGGGGATCGCTCGAAGACGAAAGGGTCTTCGTTACATCCTCACCTGGTGGAGAAAAGACCGGCGGATCCGCACCCCTGGCTTCTGTGAGGCTCCTCGCGCCAGCCTTACCCACCAAGATCGTCTGCGTGGGGCGCAACTACCACGGCCATATCAGGGAGATGGGCAACGACGACCTTCCCTTACCTGAAGAGCCGGGTCTCTTCCTGAAAGGCCCTAACTCTCTGGCTGCTCCCTTTTCAGAGATACCCTATCCCCACTTCACGAACGATTTCCACTACGAGGGAGAGCTCGCCGTGGTGATAGGGAAAAGGATCCTTCCCGGGACGGAACACCCCATCGATCATGTTCTGGGCTACACAGCCGGGATCGATCTCACTGCCCGGGACTGCCAGAGACGTGACCTCCAGTGGGTCCGAGGAAAATCGGCCGATGCATTCTGCCCACTGGGTCCATGGATAGAGACGGGCATAAACCCTGACAGGACCGTGGTCAGGACTTTCGTCAACGGTGTCCTGAGACAGGAGGGGCGGACAGAGGACATGATATTTCCCATTTCGGTGATCCTGAAATATATTTCGGAATTCATGACCCTGGAAGCAGGGGACGTGATCCTGACGGGTACACCTGAGGGCGTAGGGGAGATATTCTCCGGTGACAGGGTGGAGGTATCCATTGATGGTCTTGGATCACCCCTGGTAATGACCGTATCCGGGGAGGGTGCCTGAGATGGCTTGTCCCGCAGCAAGATCCGGCGACCTGTCGAAACTTCTCTCGCCGCGTTCGGTGGCAGTGGTAGGAGCTTCGGGGAACCTGGAGAGCATATCCGGCCGCCCGGTGAAACTGCTGAAGCGCTTCGGCTTTAAGGGGAGGGTCTTCCCCGTCAACCCCAACCGCAAGGTCGTAGCGGGACTTGAATGCTTCCCCGATGTACGATCTCTCCCCGAGACCCCAGATGTGGTCCTGGTGGGTGTAAAAGCCGTTCTTGTGCCTGAGGTCATCGGCCAATGTTCCGAACGGGGCGTCCCCTATTCAATAATTTTCTCCTCCGGTTTCGCTGAAAGCAATGATCCCGCTGCCCAGGATGATATCCTGGAAAAAGCCAGGTCAGGGGGCATGAGAATACTGGGTCCCAACTGTCAGGGGCTGGTCAACTTTGCCGACTCCGTCCCGTTGAGCTTTTCAGCTTCCCTTGACAGTGACAGGCGCCCCCTGGGAAGCGTGGCGTACCTTTCCCAGAGCGGCGCCTTCGGATTCGCCTCCTTTGCCATGGCCGCAGAGAGCGGTGTCGGCTTCAGATATGTAGTCACCACCGGGAACCAGGCGGATCTGGATCTCGTTGATTTTGGGATGGTCTTTGCCGCCGATCCAGAGGTCCGACTGCTGGTACTCTACATGGAAGGGCTTTCGGATGGGGCAAGGTTCATAGAGATGTTGAGGTTCGCGGGAGAGCGGAATGTTCCCGTCGCCGTCCTGAAGGTGGGCAAGAGCCCCACGGGGCAGGCGGCAGTGAAAAGCCACACCGCTGTCCTTACCGGCGAGGACGAAGCATGGAGGACTATCTTCAGGCAGTACGGAGTTATCGAGATCGAGGATTCCGATGACATAGTGGACCTGGGGAAGATCTTCGGCAGCGGGAAAAGACCAAAGGGGAAGAGGTTGGCTGTCGTCACTACATCGGGAGGAGCGGGGATCATAATGAGCGACAGGGCATTCGACCTCAAGTTGCAGGTCGATCCCCTTCCTCCCCGGACTCGTGGATTGCTGGAGCAGTTCGTACCCCCCTTCGGATCGACACGGAACCCGGTGGACCTCACAGCACAGGTAATCAATGACCCTGGCAATTTTCGCTCATCCATGGAGACGGTCCTGGGATGCCCGGATGTAGACATGGCAGCAGTTGTCCTTTCCATGATAACAGGGGACTCCGGATCGGCAGTGGCCCGTGACCTTATCGAGGTCTCGAGGAAGGCAGTGAAGCCTTTGGCCTGCTGCTGGCTTATCAACAGCGAACAGGGCGGGAAGTTCCTGGAGCAGATAAGGGACGAGAAGATACCGCTCTACGGAAGTCCCAAAAGGTGTGCCTGGGCCCTTGCCAGGCTTGCTGAATGGACGACCAGACCGGCCCTCCCCGCAAGGGCTCCCTCGGACCTGGGAGAGCCTTTCATGCCGAAGATGCCGGCGGACCTCACCGAGTACGACGCAAAAAGGCTTTTGGCCCGGTGGGGGATCCCGGTGACAAGGGAGATCCTCTGCGCTTCTCTGGAGGAAGCTCTCTCGGCTGCTGGGGAGATCGGCTACCCGGTAGCCCTTAAGGTCGTTTCGCCCGACATCATACACAAGACCGAGGCTGGAGCGGTCGCGCTGAGACTGAAGGATGAAGAGGAGCTGAGGAACGCCTATGGCAGGCTCCTTGAAAGATCGATCAAGGCCAGACCGGGGGCCAGGATCAGGGGGGTGCTGGTGCAGGAGATGGTTACCGGAGGAGTGGAGTGTATGATCGGCGTGAAAAGGGATCCCGTCTTCGGTCCTTTGGTCGCAGTGGGTCTTGGCGGGATCTATGTTGAGGTCCTGAAGGATCTCTCTCTGAGGCACGCCCCTGTGGACAGGGCGGAGGCTCGAGGAATGATCTCTTCCCTGAGAGGTTTCCCCCTCCTTTCTGGTGCCAGGGGGAGAACCCCCAAGGATATTGATACCCTTGCGGCGATGGTCTCCGATATTTCGTTAATGGCCCTTGCTGAAAGGTCCCTTGCTGAACTGGATGTGAACCCTGTCTTCGTGCTGGACAGAGGGGAAGGGGCTGTCGCGGTGGACGCAGTGGTCATAAGAGGTTCAGGATCATGACGGCTTTTATTTGGGTACTTGCCGGCTATTTCTTCGGTTCCATCCCGGCCGGCTACCTGATCATCAAGATACTTCTCGGAAAGGATATCCGGAACCTGGGTTCGGGCAACATCGGGGCGACCAATGTCTCCCGTTTTGTGGGCAAGGGATGGGGTGTGGGGGTCGCGCTTTTCGACATGGCGAAGGGTGGGCTTGTGGTCCTGGCTGCCCGCCTGGCAGGGATCCAGGATCCCTGGATACTTGCTCTTTCAGGTTTCGCGGGAGTTTGCGGTCACAATTTCCCTCTCTGGCTCAGGTTCAAAGGCGGCAAGGGGGTCGCCACATCTTTCGGAGTGGTTTTTTTCTGGAACCCGGTCCCTGCAGCAGCAGGTGGCATCGTGTGGTACCTGGCCATGAGGCTTTCCAGGTATGTTTCAGTAGGCTCCATGGTATCCCTGGCAACGGTCCCGGTATGGTTCCTTCTGCTCAGGGAGTCCTCGGCCTACGTCTGGACCTCGGCGGCTATGGCCTTGCTTTCCGTGGTACGTCACCGTTCGAACATCATCAACCTTTCAAGAGGAGAGGAAGGGCGAACAGGATCCTGACAGGACCTTGCCCTGGACCTTATTATTGACGAATATTGACCTTAACTTTATAATTTGACTTGTCAAAGAAGGTCAAAGGGGGAAGTGTCTTGGCAAGTCTTACAAGGATAATCGAAAAACATATCGAGGAACTCCTTGAACGGGCCAGCGAGGAATCTGTCTTTCTCAGCCGCAAGGATCTTGCGGAGCGTTTTGGTTGTGTGCCGAGCCAGATCAACTACGTCATCAGAAGCCGCTTCACCCCTGAACGGGGATACATTGTTGAAAGTCAGCGGGGAGGGCATGGGTATATCCGGGTTATCAGGCTTTGCCTGGACATGCCAGAGGCAAGAGCGAACCACATTGAGGAACTTGTGGGCGACACCGTTAATGAACAGGATATCAGGAGGATCCTTGCCAACCTTCAGCACAGGCAACTGATCACTGCCAGGGAAAGGCTCCTGATAGAGGTTGCAGCAAGGTTTCAGGAAGAGATCGGCAGGGATCTGCTGGATCTTTCACCCTACAAGAGGGATTCTCTCCACGCGGAGCTTCTCAAGCGGTTGTTGCGCAGCCTGGCTCTGGGATAGGTCGAGCCGCCATGAAATGCGAAAGGTGCGGAGCCAGGGAAGCTGAAGTCCACATCAGGCAACAAAAGGGCAAGGAGATAGCGGAATTCCACCTTTGCCGCCAGTGCGCAGAGCATATGGCAAAGGAGGGTCTGATCCCGGATATATCCTTCGAGTTGCCCATAGACAGCTTCCTCTGGGGGCTTCTCCCCGGCCATGGGCCAAGCCACCCTGGACCCGATATGGCCCCATCAACGACTGGTGATATGGTTTGCGGCAGTTGCGGACTGGACCGCTCATCCCTGAGGAGATCCGGCAGGTACGGATGCCCCGACTGTTTCAAGGCGTTCCATGAAGATCTCGGTCCCCTTCTCAGAAAGATCCACGGATCGGAGATCCATAGAGGAGCAAGACCCGGGAACGCATGTGGGAATGATACTTCTCCCGAAGAGATCGAGTCTCTCAGGACAGAACTCAAAGATGCGGTGGAGAAAGAGGAGTATGAAAGGGCCGCAGTGCTCCGGGACAGGATCCGGGAGATAGGAGATCTTCATGAAGGCAGGAGCTAGGGAGATCGCCGACAGTCCCCTGGAGTGGGTAGGGGGGAAGGGCGAGCACTCGGGCATGATCCTGTCCAGCCGCGTCAGGCTTGCCAGGAACCTAAAGGGGCACGTATTCCCATGGAGGGCTGATAAAAAGGAACTATCGGTGTGTTCCGAGAGGGTGCGATCTTCCATTCGTTCAGAGGACTCCCTCAAGCCTTTCAGCATATTCGAGGTCGATGCCCTTGACCCGCTTTCCAGGGGTGTTCTCATAGAGAAACACCTGATCAGCCCTGCCCTTGCAATGGGAGGTCCCGGCAGAGGGGCTGCCGTGGACGGACGGGGGATCGTCTCCATCATGATCAACGAGGAGGATCACGTCCGTATCCAGGCCATCCTCGGGGGTATGAGCATCCATGAGGCCTGGAGGATCGCCAGGTGCATGGACGAGCTCCTGGAGAAACTCGATTATGCCTTCGACAGCAGATACGGCTTCCTGACGGCCTGTCCGACCAACGTGGGGACGGGGCTCAGGGCCTCGGTAATGATCCACCTTCCTGCCCTGACCCATCTCCGGAGAATGGGCAAGCTGGCCGTAGACTGCGGCAAGATAGGCCTTACCGTCAGGGGGATGTTCGGTGAGGGGAGTGATTCACCGGGGTCGCTCTACCAGATCTCCAACCAGGTCACCCTTGGTCAGACCGAAGAAGAACTCATCGAGAAGGTCTCCGGGGCTGCCCTCGGACTGGTACGTCAGGAGGAGGGAGCCAGGGACCGGATCCTCTCCGAAAGGGGCCCGGGCCTGGAGGACAAGGTCTGGAGAGCCTGGGGTCTTCTGAGATTTTCAAGGGTGATCGAGGCCAGGGAAGCCCTGGAGCTTCTCTCCCTGGTAAGGATGGGTTCCGAGATGGGCATTCTTCCCCAAGTCAGGGTGGCAACCCTGAACGCACTGCTCCTGGATATCCAGAAAGCTCATATTCAGGCAAGGTCAGCCACTGAACTATCGCCGGAGGAGATCGGCAGGAAGAGATCGGAAGTACTCAGGAAGGCTCTGGCAACTACTGGAGGCGAAAGCTGATCGCGGGGTCGTTCAGGTCATTCCTTCAATAAACCATGGAGGTTCAGAACATGTGGCAGTACTTCACCGAAAGAGGAAAGAAAGTGATCCAGCTGGCCCACAGGGAAGCTCTCAGGATGGGCCATGACGTTATAGGTACAGAACATATCCTTATGGGGCTGGCTGCCGAGGGAGAGGGCGTTGCCGCTCAGATCCTGCAGTCTTCCGGTGTGTCCCTGGATGAACTGCGGAGCACTGTGGAGCAGTTCGTCGGACGGGGAGAGCAGAAGAGCAAGCCTGTGGACCTCCCACTGAGCCCAAGGGCGAAGAAGGTCCTTGACCTGGCAATGCGGGAAGCAAGGGGAATGTCCGTCAACTACGTCGGGACAGAGCACATTCTTCTGGGACTGATCTCAGAGGGTGAGGGTATAGCAGCCCAGATACTGGGTTCCATTGGTATGGACCTCGAGAAGATCCGTACTGAGGTCATAGCAGCTATTTCGGCAGGAGAAGGAAGCACGGCGGAGGCTGCTGAAAGCCCTGGCGAGGATCATCCTCAGAAATCTGCCGGCCGGTCCAGGACCCCGACGCTGGACCAGCTCGGTATAGCACTGACCGAGATGGCCCAGCGCAATGAGCTCGATCCGGTTATAGGCAGGGCCAAGGAGATCCAGAGACTGATACAGATCCTCTCCCGCCGTACCAAGAACAACCCCGTGCTTATAGGTGATCCCGGTGTCGGCAAGACTGCCATCGTGGAGGGCCTGGCCCAGAAGATAATTGCCGGTGACATCCCCGAGGTACTGAGAGGCAAGAGGGTCGTGCAGCTCAACGTGGGCAACCTGGTTGCCGGAACCAAGTACAGGGGCGAGTTCGAGGAGAGGATGCGCAAACTGGTCAAAGAGCTCAGGGATTGCCGGGACGTGATCCTCTTTATCGACGAGATCCACACCATCGTCGGGGCCGGAGGAGCGGAAGGGGCTGTCGATGCGGCGAATATCCTGAAGCCCAGTCTGTCAAGAGGCGAGTTCCAGGTGGTCGGGGCGACGACGGTCGATGAATACAGGAAGAACATAGAGAAGGACGCAGCACTGGAGAGACGCTTCCAGCCGGTAATGGTGGAAGAGCCCGGTGTGGAGGACTCCATAAGGATCCTGGAAGGCCTCAGGGACAGGTATGAGGCCCATCACAGGGCCAAGATCACCGACAGGGCCCTTGATGCTGCCGCAAGGCTCTCTGCCAGGTATATTACTGAACGCCATCTGCCGGACAAGGCCATCGACCTTATCGACGAAGCTGCAGCCCGGGCAAGGCTGAAGACCATGGAGGCCCCGGAAGACATCAAGGAGAAGGAGAGACTCCTTGATGCTCTCCGCAAGGAGAAGGAAGCCGCTGTGGCGTCCCAGGAGTTCGAGAAGGCCGCCTCCCTCAGGGATGATGAGAGAAAGCTCGGTGACGAGATCGAGGTCTGCCGGAAAGAGTGGCAGAAGGTCCGGAACCAGGAGGAACCGGTGGTAGATGCTGAACAGATAGCCGGGATAGTCTCCGAGTGGACAGGGATCCCAGTCGTTCAGCTGACCGAGGAGGAGGCTGCCCGGCTCATGCGCATGGAGGAGGAGATCCATCGGCGCATGGTTGACCAGACCCAGGCCGTAAATGCCGTATCCCGGGCCATAAGAAGATCCAGGAGCGGTCTCAAGGACCCCAAAAGGCCCGTTGGAAGCTTCCTCTTCCTGGGCCCCACCGGGGTGGGAAAGACTGAGCTTGCCCGTTCCCTTGCGGAGTTCCTCTTCGGAAGCGAAGAGGCCATGGTTCGGTTCGACATGAGCGAGTACATGGAGCGCCACGAGGTGGCCAAACTGATCGGCGCCCCGCCAGGCTATGTAGGATTCGAGGAGGGCGGGAAGCTTACAGAGGCTCTCCGGAGGAGGCCCTATTCGGTGGTGCTCTTCGACGAGATCGAGAAGGCCCACCCCGATATTTTCAACATCCTCCTCCAGATACTTGAGGACGGACGTCTTACCGACGGTCAGGGACATACCGTCGATTTCAGGAACAGCGTGGTCATCATGACCAGCAACATCGGTGCCAAGGATGCCATGAAGGGTCAGGGTCTCGGCTTTACCGCTCCCGGACAGGGAGAGATGCCTGACTGGGGCAGGGTCCGTACTGGGATCGTTGATTCGGTCAAAAAGACCTTCAGACCCGAGTTCATCAACCGCATCGACGAGATGATCGTCTTCGAACCCCTGGGAAGGGAAGATCTCCTGAAAGTCCTGGACCTCATGCTCAGGGAGGTTTCTGAAAGGCTCTCCGAAAAGGGTATCCATATAGAGATCCCTGTCGAAGCGAGGACGCTTCTCCTTGACAAGGGGTACGACCCCAAATATGGGGCCAGACCACTGAGGAGGGCTGTCCAGCGCCTGATAGAGGACCGGCTGGCAGACCTTGTGCTTGAAGGTCGTGTCGCCGATGAAAGCCTCATTTCGGTGTCGGTGGAGGATGGGGAACTGGTACTGGTCCCGGATGCGATGCCCCTCGAAGGTGGAGATGATGTCAGGGAAGGAATGGAAGCGGAAGAGAAGGCCGATGGATGATACAAGGGAATGAATTACGGGAACAGGGGTCCCTTGTCCGGGACCCCGTTCTTTCATAATGAGAGGAGAGGTGGGGGTGTTCAAATTGGATCTTTTCTGGATCTTCATTCTGTTCTTCTTCGTCTTCCCCATGTTCAAACAGTGGAACCTGGAGCGGATGAGGGTGGCTGCGATCAGGAAACTCGAAAAGAAGCGGAGCAGCAGGGTGATCACTCTGATCCACAGACAGGAGAGCGTGGGCTTCCTGGGTGTTTTCGCAAGGAACTACATAAACATTGAGGATTCGGAGGAGATCTTGAGGGCCATCCGGATGACATCATCGGACACCCCCATCGATCTGATCGTCCATACTCCTGGAGGTCTTTTGCTGGCTGCCTCCCAGATAGCAGCGGCCCTGAACAAACACGAGGCGAAGGTTACCATTTTTGTTCCGCACTATGCCATGTCAGGCGGTACCCTTATTGCTCTTGCCGCTGACGAGATCGTGATGGACCGTCACGCGGTCCTTGGCCCGGTGGATCCCCAGATCGGGCAGTATCCGGCCGTCTCTATCCTGAAGACCGTTGAGGATAAGCCTGTCGCTGAGCTAGACGATGAGACACTCATTCTGGCCGACATATCACGAAAGGCGATAGAACAGACCCGTAGGTTCGTGGCAAGCCTTCTCGTTGACAACATACCCCGTGAAGAGGCGGAGAGGTTGGCGGGACTTCTCACCGAGGGACGCTGGACGCACGATTACCCCATAAGCAGCGAGGAGGCAGCAGAACTGGGTCTTTTCATATCCACAGATATCCCCGAGGAGATATGCCAGGTCATGAGGTTATACCCCCAGTCAGGCCAGCGCCGTCCCTCGGTCCAGTACGTCCCCATGCCCTACCATGGGACCACCCATAACACGGGTATCAAATGACCTCCGGCCCGGTCCGGATATATCGTTTAAGGAGTGATCATATGAAAAGCCTTTCCAGGAAAGTCCTATTGCTCGCAGTTGCTGTGACCTTTGCCATTCCTGCTCTCGCCGTCGCCGCCGACAGGGGTCCCGTCATCACGGCGGGGGAAGAGACCGTCAGCGAGCAGGAGATGATCCGCCTGATAATGGACCAGTCCGGGGCAGACAAAATGATGGCTCCCTTCGTCCTGGCGCAGCTTTCCCTGGAGGACAGGGAGAGCTTTGCCGAACAGGTGTCCATGGCCCTGCTTCTATCGGAGGCCGCGTTGCGAAAGGGACTCCAGCTGGACCCTTCCGTCTCGGTCCAGCTGAGGTGGAACGCAATTAACATCCTTGCCCAGGCCTATGTGGCCTCTGTCTCTTCGAAGTGGGACCTGGGAAGACCAGCCCTTGAAGCCTGGTTCTCCAGTCACGAAGAAGATTACAGGGAACCGGAATCGGTGCGGGTCAGGCACATCCTGGTGGCCTCCGAAAAAGAGGCGGTGGACGTTCTGCTGAAGGTCTACGCCAAGGAAGCTGACTTCGGAAGGGTCGCCGCCGAGAACAGCATCGATCCCGGGAGTGCTGGGTCCGGTGGGGACCTTGGATGGGTCTACAGGGGACAGACCGTCCCAGAGTTCGATAGTCTCGCCTTCTCCCTCGAGCCGGGAAGGACAGGAGGTCCGGTGGAGACGAAGTTCGGCTGGCACGTGCTTCAGGTTCTTGAGAAAAGGCCGGCAAGGTCGTTCACCCTTGATGAGGTGCTTCCACGGGTAAGAGAGGACATACAGCAGCACTACCTCGAACTCGAGGTCCAGCGCCTGGTCGATTCACTGGGTTCGGAGATTGACCGTGACATACTCTCCACTCTTGGAGGATTCCCTGCCTACCGGAAAGACCAGTAAGGGCATTTCTTCCTGCCGGCGGAGCGGATATTCCGCCGGCAGGAAGATCCCTAGAGCAGAAGCTCTCCTCTCAAGACGGTCGTTGCCCTTCCGGTGATCTTCACTCGATCTCCTGTTATGGCTACGGTCAGTTCGCCCCCCCTCTTCGATGCCTGGAAAGCTCGGAACCGGGATCTTCCCGTGATCCGCGACCAGTAGGGAGCAAGCACGGTGTGGGCCGATCCTGTCACTGGATCTTCTTCTATTCCCTCCCAGGGACCGAAGTACCGTGACAGGAAGTCAAAATCTGAAGACCG
The DNA here is from genome assembly GCA_012729145.1 of Synergistaceae bacterium. Taxonomy (GTDB): domain Bacteria; phylum Synergistota; class Synergistia; order Synergistales; family Thermovirgaceae; genus 58-81. The sequence goes on from JAAYDT010000008.1 coordinate 78,365, forward strand.
GGAGGTTATGATCACTCCCTGAAAACCCAGCCCGCCCCTGTCAATGCCTAGCATGGCCTTGAAGTCGGGCTGAAGTCCACGGACAGCAGCCTCATCAGTCATCCTTAAAAGCAGCATCTCAGCGCTCTTGGAAAACCTTGTATCCTCGACGGAACTGATCCCGATGGCATCCAGCAGTCCATCAGGGATCTCAGCCGGTTCAGTTCCGTTCAGGGGGAAATCAAGGGTGATCCCGTCCTCTCCCAGGGCAGCCGCCAGTTTCCCGCTGGCGCTCTCGAAGGTGATCCTCGGAAAAGAAGAAGCTCTTTCATTGAAGATCACCCATGAGGCTGCAAGGGTAGCGTGACCGCAGAGGGGAACCTCCACGGAGGGTGTGAACCACCTGATCGAGAAGGCGGCGCAGCCTTTCCCCTCCGGCTCTTTTGAAGGCACGACGAAGGCAGTTTCGGAGAGATTCATCTCCATGGCTATTCTTTTCATTGTCACCTCGTCAGGGAACTTGTCCACAAGGCAGACCGCAGCGGGGTTCCCCCTGAAGGGCTCGTCCGTGAACGCATCCACCTGGAACACAGGAATGATCATTTCGCTGCCTGATCCCTTCATATTCGAAACCTCCCGTCCGTACGTAATGGTGCCACCAGTATACCTGAGCTGTGGAAACAGGTAAGCTAGTTAGGTTATGATCGTGAGCGGGGTGAGGCCGATGATGCTGGAGAGTGCCCGTTACGAGATAGTTCTTTACGGCAGAAAGCTGCTGGAGAGCGGACTGGTCACAGGAACGGGAGGCAACCTGAGCATAAGGTCCGGCAGATTTGCGGCCCTGTCGCCAAGCTGCGTTGAGTACGGTCTGATGAAACCTGAGGACGTGGTCGTTGTTGACATGGATGGAAGAGTGCAGGATGGGCGTCTGAAACCGACCAGCGAGATGTTCCTCCATCTTGCCCTCTACCTTTCAAGACCGGATATTACTGCGGTGGTTCATACCCACTCCCCCTACGCCTGCGTTATGGCCTGCCTGGGTCGGGAGATCCCGGTTTTTCACTATCTCGTGGCCCTTGCGGGGAGGAGGATCCCCGTGGCCCCCTACGCCTGTTTCGGCACACCGGAATTTGCCCGGTCCGCAGCGGGATCGATGGGGGAAGGGAAAGCGGTCCTCCTTGCGAACCATGGGATGGTCTCTGTTGGAAGAAGTCTATCTGAAGCCTTCAGGATCGCGGAGAACGTCGAGTTCGCTGCCATGGTCTACTCCAGGGCACTGGCACTTGGAGAGCCTAGGGTGTTGAGCGAGGCGGAGGTCGACCGGGTCATGGATGCCCTGAAAGATTACGGATCTTCAGTGATAATGCCGGAGCCCTTAAAGGAGGAAGATCAATGAACTTCGACCTGACGCTGCAGCTGGGTGAGAAGATCATGGGGGAGGGCGGGTCGGGGTATGGGGTCTCGGACCTCACTGACATCAAGGACTTTCCCTTTCCAGGGCTTTCCTATGGGGTGACCATCATGCTTGCCCTTTCCCCGGAGATAGTATCGGGGATAGGAGATGGCCCCACTCGCACCTACCACGATGAGTACGAAAGGGTTAACGGGGAGCTGGCCAGGACAGGGTCTGAGACGGTCAGGTTCCTTGAAGGCGCCGGTTTCCGGGCGGTCCTTCTGGGACCGACGAGTGAGCAGTTCGACGAAAGCACACTGAGCGTTCCCTTCCCCCACAAGACAGCTGCCATTCGCGCAGGGGTGGGCTGGATAGGCAAATCTGATCTGCTGGTCTCTGAGGAGTTCGGCTCCGCTTTCAGGATGTGCACTGTACTGACCGATGCCCCTCTGACCCCCGGAACCCCCTCTACGGAGTCACTGTGCGGCCCCTGCAGGGCCTGCGTTGAGGCATGCCCGGCGAAAGCCCCTACGGGCAGGGAGTGGAGTGCCGGTACGCACAGAGACGAGCTGGTGGACATTTTTGCGTGTTACCGACAGACGAGGGATTTCACAAAGGAGATGGGGTGGTCCCACTCCATCTGCGGGATATGTATCCAGGCCTGTCCCTGGACCCAAAAATATATCAGCTCCCGAAGCTGTCCCTGATATAGCCCTCCAGGGAAGAAAAGAAATCTTCGGTGTCGATCGGGGGCCTGGTCGCTAGACTGACAGCTATGAACACTGTCCCGGAGACGAGGATCCCCCAGACCGGAGGCCAGTGACCCAGGGGTTTTAGCCCCTGGACGTACATGAAGCTGACCGCAAGGCCTCCTGCTATCATGCTTGATACGGCTCCGGCGGCGGTCGCCTTTTTCCAGAAAAATGCTCCCAGGATCGTCGGAAGCTGCATGAGCAGTCCTCCCGAGGCCATGGAGGAGAGGACTGCGATCAGGCCCAGCTGCATACGCGCGAAAAAGAAACAAACCACTGTGATGACAGGTATGAGAAGCCTGCATATCCCCAGTTCGGTCCTCTCGGAGATATCGGGAAGGAATGTCCTGACAACGTCCCTCCCGAACATGGAGCTGAGGGTGAGGATTATCGAGTTCATGGTAGATACTGCGGCGGCCGTTATGCTGAGGGATACCACCAGGGCCAGGGGGGAAGGAACTGAAGACAAAAGCATGGCCATGGCGTTGTCGGCCTTCTCCAGCCCGGGAATTTTGACGGCGGCTGCCAGCCCGAAGACAACGCAGAGGACGGTGTAGACGAAACCGAAGGCTGAAAAACCAAGGATCATCTTCCGCAGGTTTTTTACGCTTGAGGGGATGTAAAGACGCTGGACCACCTGTGGATTGGTCACCGCAAAGAACGCCCACGGAAGGGTCAGCCCAAGGAACATGGGGAAGGTCCACGAGACCTTCAGAAGGTCCTGTCTTGATCCGAGGGCTTCCGGGAGACCCCCTGGGAAGAGCGCCAAGGTGATGAAGCCCAGGAGGAGGAGACTGGCGACAAGCATCACCACCGCCTGTAGAGCGTCTGTCAGTGCCACCGATCTCAGACCGGCCCACCAGGAGAAGACGAAGGATACACCGGCCGCAATGAGCATCCCCACCGTGAAGGGGATGGCGCCTCCCGAAAGGACCTCCAGCAGGTATCCTATCCCCATGAGCTGGACCGATGCGTAAGGGACGAGCATAACAAGACAGAGAACGGCCGAGACGGCTCCGGCCATTGGGCTTCTGTAACGTCTTGCAAGGAGCTCTGAGGGGGTGACGAGCCGGAAGATCCTTCCCGCCGCCCAGTACCTGGGCGCAAAGATAACCATAAGGATCACCGTCGCGGCAAGGTAGGTCATCTCGAAACCAAGGCTGCCGATCCCGGAGGAGTAGGTCAACCCCACCAGCCCGACCATCATGAAGGCGCTGTAGGTGGTGGCGCTGTAGGTCATGGCTGAAATGAACCCACCGACCTTGCGGTCGGCCAGGAAGTATTCGATCATCCCCTCACCCAGGTTCTTCCTGGCATGCCACGATAGCAGGGAGCCTGCGGTGAACCACACCACAATCCCGGCAATGATCATGGGAGGGCTCATCGCAGGGTCTCCTCCCCTCCCCGGTCTTTCCACCCGGAGGTGATCCATACTCCGGCGAGGACTACGGCTGCGGTAATAAGGTTCCAGAAAAGGAAGGCCCCGGCAAGGGTGCCCACGTTCCTGAGAAGAGTGAAGGGAACGACAACGTTTACGATCCCGTAGAGTGTTGAGAACAGGACCCAGGTCTTCTCTCTTTGCGTCAAGTTCGATCGCCCCCCGGGAAGAGTGTCATTCCATCTCGAGGAATCCCTTGTCCGCCAGAGCTCTCTCAATAGCGTCCAGGGTCCTTTCGTCGGGGGCTTCCACTGTGTGTACGTGGAAACCCCTTGAAAGCGAGAGAAGTGGGGACTGTCCGGTGCTCTTGAGCACGTTGACGAAACGTGCCACATCCTCCCGGGAGGCGAGGTCCAGGTTGCCCCTTATCTCGCCGTAAACGGGGTGGTCCACGACCACATCGATGACCCTCCCACCGGCTTCGATTATGGTGTTGAGCTCTTCGGCTATCTCCTGGGCGTCATGACGAACAGGGAACACTCTTCTACGGCTCCCCTCCCTCAGGACATAACCCCTTGCGGTGGCCAGAACCCGGTGACCACGGTCCCTCAGGATGGCGATGTCCTGGACCACTGCCTGGCGACTGATGCCGAAAAGGTCAGCCAGACTCGCCCCGCTTACCGGACCCTCACTCCCGGCCAGGATCTCTGACAGTTTCTCCAGCCTTTTCTCCCTATCCATAGGTCAGTTTGTTTCCTCCTAACTTGCTGCTACTTGCAGATATTAGCATATATTTCAGGTTCTTCCAATAACCGTGGCGTTTCGATTATTATTGACCCCGTAGAAGAGTACTGCCTGAAAAGAAGTCCAGTGGGGGTGGTCAGGATGGTTTCCCAGGATATGAGCGATATGACGCCACGAGAGGTCCGGCAGGCTATCAGGGAGGGAAAATGGACAGGCCCCACCGCAGGTATGGCCCCGGAGTTTGTCCAGGCGAACCTGGTGATCGTTCCTAGCGACTGGGCCTTTGATCTTCTCCTTTTCTCCCAGAGGAATCCCCGACCCTGCCCCCTCCTGGAGGTTACCGAGCCGGGGGATCCGGAGCCCAGGGAGCTTGCTGCAGGATCTGACATCAGGACCGATCTCCCAAGGTACAGGGTCTACAGGGACGGGGTCCTTGCCGAAGAACCGACAGATATCAGGGATCTTTGGAGGGATGACCTGGTCTCCTTCCTGATAGGCTGCTCCTTTACCTTTGAGGGTGCTCTCATGGATGCTGGGGTTCCGGTGAGGCACGTAGAGATGGGGGTCAATGTTCCCATGTACATAACCTCTGTCCCCTGTCGGCCAGCGGGACGTCTCAAAGGGCAGGTGGTGATGAGCATGAGACCCATTCCTGCAGTGATGATCGCACGGGCCGTTTCGACGACCGCCCTGTTCCCGGCAGTACACGGTGCGCCGCTCCACGTCGGTGAGCCGGGTATGATAGGGATAGAGGACCTTTCAAGGCCCGATTTTGGTGATCCCGTTGAGATAAGGGAAGGCGAGATACCTGTCTTCTGGGGTTGCGGGGTGACCCCCCAGGCGGCCCTTATGGCTTCTAAACCTCCCTTCGCAATAACCCACTCTCCCGGGCACATGTTCCTGACCGACAGGAAAGACCGGGAGTACTCCGTCTTCTAGGGTTTTGGCAGAGACCAGGGATGGTCAGGAGGGGTGCGAGAGGTAGGCGTTCCTGGCTGCTACGCGAAGGTCAGTCAGAGACATGTCCCTGACCCTTTCAAAGACCCTGTCGACCTGTTCACTGTACCTTTCTGCGATATCGGGGTGTTCCTTCAGAAGCCTGATGCCCTCGCTTCCGAGGTCCCTCCTGAAGCCGGACGGTGTCTCTGTTGAGACCAGGTTGTTGTCGTAGAGCATCCTTTCCAGGAAGAGCTGCAGTTCCGGGGAAACGGGTCTCTCCCTCTCCAAACCGAAGACAAAACCGAGGGGGACATCCTCCTCGATCTGGAGGAGGAGGATAGATTTCCGAAGCCTTGCGTAACCCCACAGGTCGGGGTTATCGCCCTTTCTGGCAACGAGACTGAGGATGACTACCCGTCTCTCCAGATCATCCATGAGGGACCCCCTCCAAGGGAAATGGTCTATGTTACTTTACCAGAGTGGAGAGAAAAAGCAAGGGCGGTACCGGCCAGGGACCGCCCTGGTATTTCAAGATCCAGAGACCTCTTTTGTTACCTTGACCCCGCGCTTTTCCATCTCGGCAATAAATCTGGCTACTACCTCGGGTTTGTCGCCGATGGCTTCCGGTGCGTGAACTCCGGGCATGTCAACAAGGCCCTCGGCCATCAGCCGGGCCATTATGACGCAGGTGAATCCCGTGGTCCTGGCCATGGAAGTGTAGCCCGTCTTTTCGTCCCTTTCATCGTACATCCTGTAGCGATGAAGAATGGGTTTGCCTTTCAGATATCCGTTGATATCGACCTGCAGGAAGGTGAACTCCTTTTCCTTCTCACCAAGCTTCATCATCGGGTAGGCGAGAGCGGCAAAGACATCCCTGGGGACCACTTTCTGCCCTTTAACCTTCACCGGTCCGGTGGAGAAGAGGCCGATCTCCCTGAGGAAGGCAAGCCTTTCTGCCGTACCGGGGTAGCGGAGGGTCTTTTCACAGATATTGGAAGCAGGTATGGTCTTCAGAAGGGATCTCAGACCATCGGTAAGGAATCCCTCCATCTCCGGGAGTTCTACCCCCGGGATCTTGAACCTGTAGATCATGTTCTCCGAAAGGGCGGGCATTTCGATTATCTTCCCGCTCCTCTTGAGCCTGACGGGGCGGACATACTCCTCGATGCAGTCGTCGGGAGAGAATACGAACCTGTAGTTGAAGGGTTCCTTCGGTTCAGTGGGCAGTCCTGTGACATAGATCTCCACGCTTTCGACGCTGTCCATCTCACTGACTGAACTTCCGATAAGCATGTTCGAGAATCCGGGACTTACCCCCACATCTTCCATGAGGGTCACTCCTGCCTTTTTGGCCTCCTCGTCCCAGCGGAAATAGTCCTCGCCCATGAAGCTGATGTCCGACATGCTCTTTCCAGCTCGAATGACGGCCCCCATCATGGCGAATCCCATTGAACCCGGGACGGCACCCACAACTATATCGTGGTCTTTCACTGCCCTTGTTATCGATGCCGGGCTGGAAAAGTCGACGTTGTCCAGCGGGGTCATCCTATCCCCCGACCTGGCGACCAGCCGATCGAGGACATTCCTGTTGGCATCTGCGACGGTGACCGCATAATCCTCATCGAAGGCAAGGTCCAGGGCCATTACGGATCCGACCAGGCCGCCGCCGAGCACTATCACTTTTTTCTTCATAGGCAAACCTCCTCTGGGATCGGTGCTGAAGCAAATATGTATGCAATAATTATCTCACCTGGCAACAGGCCGGTCAAATGGTCAAGGGAAAAAGGAAGGGGCAAGGGCGTGAGATGTTGACGGGAGACGGAAAGGGCAGGTGTGCTCACCTGTCTGGTTTTACCAATGTAGAGTTCTCCTCTCTCACTTTTCTGCGTCACCCGTGGCGAGAAGATTCCAGGGCCAGATCCTCACATCGCTCCGCTCCTCAGGATGACAACAACAGATCAAGAACGCGGACAGTTTATGCACTCGATGGTTTCGACCTACGATTCACATATTACGATCAACGCTGCAGTACAACGCTACAAGGAAATTTGACTTCCCGGATATCATTATTTATACTATTGATTGCATACAAAAGGGTTTAGCCCCATTCAATACAAACAGAAGGAGGGATCTGGATGAAGGCTGTTCAGATCGGAGGAGGGCTTGTCGGCCAGCTGATAGTGGCTGACATGATGAAGGATTTCGAGGTGACCGTGGTCGATTTGGACCGGAACACTCTCGAGGAGATCGAGAAAAAGCACCCAGGGGTCAGGACCGCTGTAGCTTCTGCTACCGATGCCTCCCGGCTGGCCCCCATACTGGAGGACGCAGACATAGTCACGGCGGGGGTACCGGGACGTTTCGGCTACGAAATGATGAAGACCGTCATCGGGCTGGGCAAGAACCTGGTGGACATCTCCTTCATGGCCGAGGATTTCGAGGAGCTCGACGGTCTTGCCAGGGAGAAGGGGGTAACGGTGATCCCGGACATGGGAGTTGCCCCGGGTATGTCCAACTTCCTCATGGGCAGAGGTTCGGCGCTCCTCGACGAGGTGGAGGGCGCATATATCTACGTTGGAGGAATTCCCACCAAGGCTGTTCCCCCCTTCAACTACCAGGTAACCTGGTCCCCCAAGGACTGTATCGAGGAGTTCACCAGACCTGTCACTATCGTCAGGGACTTCCGGAAGGAAGTGGTCGAAGCCACTTCCGGGCTTCATCTGCGCGAATTCCCGGGAGTGGGGACCCTGGAGGGGTTCTACACTGATGGTCTGCGAAGCCTTGCGAAGAACATCAAGGCAAGGAACCTGGGGGAGATGACCCTCAGGTGGCCAGGTCACGTTGAGCAGATGAGGCTCCTCCGGTCCATGGGGCTCTTCGAAGAGACACCCAGGAACCTTGGCGGCAGGGAGGTCGTGCCTCTTGATGTGGCTGCGGACCTTCTCTTCCCTATGTGGAAGATGGAGCCCGAAAAGGGCGACAGGGATCTAACCGTCATGGAGATAGACGTTCACGGTTTCAAGGGTGCCGACGAGGTGACCTATTCGTGGTACCTGCTGGACTACTTTGACGAGAAGACCTGGAATACATCGATGAGCCGCTGCACAGGGTGCTCCTGCGCCATCTTCGCCAGGGCGGTGGCAAAGGGGTATGTGAAGCAGAAGGGCGTCTTACCGGCCGAAAAACTTGCCGCTGACGACGATCTTTACAACTATGTCATTGAAGAGCAGCAAAAGAGGAGGATCAAGTACACCGCGTCGGTCAAGAGAGTGATGAACGTAAGATAGCTTTCTTCTTCACTAAGATCCTTTTTCTCCTGCAGGGAGGGGGAGGAGCCTTCTTCCTCCTCCCCTCCTTCCAGAAGGTCCCTCGAGGACAAAAACATCTCCCAAGTCTGATTAAAATATGAAAATCATGTATAATGACCTTGAGCATTCCGGCAGCCCGTATCACTTGTCTTGAGCGGAAGACTGCCGGCCGACCGGGTGGGTATTCACAGGTCGTACAAAGGGATGAAAGGGTTTTATCTGAAGATCCCTTCAAGAAGGAGGTGGGGCCTGGGCGTGATCTCCCGGGTTTCTTTGTGTCACCATGAACTTAGACTCAAATCCTTGGAGAAGGAGGTTCTTTCATGTCGGAGAAACAGCAAGTCAAGCCAAGTCTGGGTCTCTCCATCGGCGTGTTCGTGGCAGCGGCCGTCATTATCAGTTTCGGTGTTCTTAAACTGGGCGTAGATGCCCATATCCCCATCGTTTTTTCCGCTGTCCTTGTTTGTATTGTGGGCCTTACAGTCCTCAAGATGCCGTGGTCCCAGATAGAGGAAGGCGGCCTCAACGCAATAGCAATTGCCCTTCAGGCGGTCGTCATACTTATGATAATTGGAATGGTCATTGGCATCTGGATCCAGAGCGGAGTCGTACCCAGCCTTATCTACTACGGACTTTCCATCCTGTCGCCTTCGATCTTCCTGCTGGCCACTCTTCTGATCACGTCCATAGTCTCTATCTCGACCGGCTCTTCATGGACCACTGCCGGGACCGTAGGTATAGCCCTCATGGGCATAGCTCACGGTCTTGGGA
>JAAYDT010000065.1 GCA_012729145.1 Synergistaceae bacterium
AGGTCGTACTTGGGCGCAAAACCCCACTCAGCTTTCGCTGCCGAGCAATCCAGGGAATTCGGCCACGATTCGGCGATCCCCTGCCTGACGGGGTCTACGTCGTAGAAGATCTCGAACGAGGGAATGACCTTCTTTATCGACGCTGTGATCTGATCAGGATCAAAGCTCATGGCCGAGATATTGTAGGCGTTCCGGTGCACCAGTTTCGAGGGATCGGCCTCCATGAGCTGCACCACCGACTCCAGAGCGTCGGGCATGTACATCATGTCCATGCAGGTCCCGGGAGCGATATAACTCGTGTATTTCCCCTTCGAGACGGCTTCGTAGTAGATGTGAACGGCGTAGTCCGTAGTGCCGCCTCCGGGCAGAGCCTCATAGGATATCAGGCCGGGGAAGCGGAGACCTCTGGTATCAAGGCCGAATTTCAGGTGGTAATAGTCACAGAGCAGTTCCCCCGTCACCTTGGCAACACCGTAGATAGTTGTCGGACGCTGTATTGTTTCCTGGGGGGTACTGTCTGCCGGGGTCGAAGGACCGAATGCGGCTATTGAACTGGGGAAGAAGAAAGACGCCCCGTGTTCGCGGGCGCACTCCAGGGCAGTAAAGCACCCCCCGGCGTTGATGTCCCACGACTCCTGGGGACATGCCTCGCCCCTGGCGGAGAGTATCCCCGCCAGGTGAATGATCGCGTCGGCTTTGAAGGAATCCATCAACTCTGAGAACGTCTTCCCGTCCCGGACCTCGAGTATCTCGAAGGGACCGCCCTCGGAAACGGGCCCTGACACTTTCCGTCTCGCTGTCGCAAGAACATTCTCCGCACCGTAATTCTTGCGCAGGTAGGGAACCAGTTCAACTCCTATCTGCCCGTTTGAACCAGTGACAAGGATCCTCTTCATAATATGATCCCCATCTCCCTACCGACCTTTGCGAAGCGCTCCACCGCAAGGTTGAGGTCGTCCCTGGAATGGGCCGCCGAGACCATGCAGCGGATCCTGGCGGTCCCCTTCGGCACCGTGGGGAAGACAATGGCCGTGGCAAAGACCCCGTTCTCGAATAGCTTCGCACTGAAGGTCTTGGCGTCCTGGGCTTCCCCGATTATGACCGGAGTGATCGGCGTCTCGCTGTTGCCGGTGTTGAAACCGATAGCGGAGAGTTCCATTTTCAGGAAATCGCCGTTCTCCCTGAGCCTGGTTACAAGTTCTTCGCTCTCCTCGAGGATATCCACCGAGGCCAGGTTGGCTGCGATATCGGGAACGGTGAGGGCACTACTGAAAAGGTTGGGACGGGCCTTCTGACGGATATAATCGATCAGGGTCGTGCTCCCGGCTATGACACCGCCCATCACTCCGAAGGCTTTTGACATGGTTCCCACTTCAACATCCACCTTGCCGTGAAGACCGAAGTGGTCCACTATCCCTCGGCCGCCACGGCCCAGAACCCCTTCGCCGTGGGCGTCATCGACAACTACTATCACACCGTATTTCTCGCAGATCTCAACGATCTCCGGTAGTTTCGCTATGTCCCCGTCCATGGAGAAGACCCCGTCGGTGACCAGGAGGTGCTTTCCGGGGGCACCCTTGAACTCTTCCAGTTTCGCAGTCAGGTCGTCCAGATTGGAGTGCTCGTACCTTACCACCTTCGCTTTGGAGAGACGGCAGGCATCGATGATCGAGGCATGGTTGAGGGAGTCGCTGTAGATGGTGTCATCGGCTGAAGGCACCAGGGTCGGGATCACTGCCAGGTTGGCGCAGAAACCCGACTGGAGGACTATCGCGGCATCGGCTCCCTTGAACTCCGCAAGGCGCCTTTCGAGTTCGATATGGGGTATCATGGTCCCGGCGATGGTCCTGACGGCACCTGGACCGATTCCGTACTTGTCTACATAGTCCTTGACCTTTTTGACGAGCCTGGGGTCGTTGCAGAGCCCCAGGTAGTTGTTGGAGCAGAGGTTGATATAATCCTTGCCGGCGATCTTGACCCACGCCCCCTGGGGGCTCTCTATGGTACGGATCGTTCCGTAAAGACCGTCCCGTTTCATGGCCTCCAGATCTTCTGTCAAAAACTTCATGGGAACTGCCACGGCTACCACTCCCTGTCGCGGATTTGTTATTTGCCATAACCAGTATGCTTTTCACTCCACAGAGGTGTCAACGAAGTATAGTTTGCCAGGGGGTTCGTATAATCCCGGCGCTGGATAATATAATATTCTCGTTACTACACAGGGGGGGCAGGGAGGTTTTGCCGATGAACAACAGGACCATCGAGGAACTGGCCGGGAGGATGACCGGCGATACAAGCGCCCCTCACCACATAGCCAACGTCCTTCGGGAGGCTATTTACAGGGGTATCCTTGAAGAGGGCAAACCCCTTCACCAGACACAGATAGCACACCGACTCGGGGTTAGCCCCATTCCCCTGAGGGAGGCGCTAAGGCTACTCGAAACGGAAGGTCTCGTTGAGTTCCGGGGGTACAGGGGGGCATTCGTTACAGAGCTCTCCCTGGAGGAGGCACGGGAGCTCTACGAGATGGTGGCGGCCCTGGAGACCAGCCTCATGAGAATAGCCTTCCCGGGAATAACCCGAAAAATAATCCAGGATGCCCGAGAGGTCCTGGAGAAGATGGAGCGGGAACAGGACTGCATACGCTGGCGGGACCTGAACTTTCTCTTCCACACCCTCTTCTACGAGCCGGCCGACAGGCCCCTTACCCTCGACATGGTGGCACGGCTCCGGCAGAGGACGGACCGAACCATCAGGACCCACCTTGGTTCAATGAGAAGTGAATCTGAAAGGCAGCACCGGGATATCCTCGAGGCGGTGACGGCTGGAGACCTTGAGAGGTCCGTATTCGCCCTGGCCCACCACCTGGCCTACACTTCCAACGACCTGCAGTCCTGGATGAGGGACGAGCAGTCGGGGAGGAAGAGGTAGACCTGCCCCCAAATAACCTGACTTAGGTGGGTGAACAGAGATCTTCCGGCTTCCTCAGGGCCTTGTGCTTGAGCACAGGGATTCCGAGCTCCTCCCCCAACCTGCGGCACTGCTCGCGGAACGGGGACTTGATGCCTTCATGGTAAACTAACGCGTCAACGCCTCCGTTGATGCTCAAAGCGGCGGACCGAAGCTTTTCGAAACCCTCCTCAGAGGCGTAGTTACCGGATACGATCCACTGGTTGGGGAGGATATGGGAAACTCCGAAGGGGAAGTCGCTGTTCAGGGCTGCCTCCGAGAATGACCGTTCAAAGTGGATCCCTCCCACACAGAGCATGTTGAAAAGCCTTTTAAACGGCGAGAAAGCTCGGACCAGGCTTTTAGCAAGAACTTCCACAGCAGCCGGATCTTCCCAGCTGGAAGGAGTGCTGCCTATCTCGATGTCGAGGGTCGGCACTGGAAACTCCTTGAGAAGCGCGGGATTCTGCCCCCTGAAGGTCCCCGTCCAGTGAGTTGCCTCGGTCACCACGCGGAAGTCATCGATCCTCGCCCGGGCCCTCTCCTTTTCCATTGCATGGAGGAGGCCCCTCATGAGACCCGGAACAGCAGGGGTGAAAACTCCGGCGTACACGTCCCCCACAGTGTGAACAGTAATGACCCTGTCCGGTGCGTTGGCACCCTCGTGCCAGTTGACCTCGGCGGCAAGGTCGAAGTCGAGGAAGTGCTCTCTCAGGATGGGCAGATAGCGTATGAAGTCGTAGCTCACAAGGTTTTCCTGGCGCATGAAGCAGAACCTGTCGCCTTTTTCATCCACGTGCTCCAGGATGGGGAAGCCGTCGACCGATATTCCGGTCTCTCTGGGATTAAACAGCTCCACCACCTTGTCGAAGACCAGCCTTGAGACATGATCATAGCCTTCTCCTACGCAGAAGAAGAAAAGGGCTTTCCTGTTTCCTTCGGGGCGCTCCTCTCGCATTCCTTACCCTCCCTTTGAAAGTCCTGTTATTATACATGGCATACCCAAGAAGAGACCGTGCCTGAAAGGAGAGTCTCCCCATGAGGATACTTATCGCACCTGAGGTTTTCGAGAAGTGGCCCGATTACCGGCGCTATGTCGTGGTGGGAAAGGGGCTGGACAACGCCGATGAGGACACTTCCCTTCTTGCCCTGCTCAGGGAAGCCGAGTCGGGGGTAAGGAACGACCCCGAACTTGAGAACTACAAGGAGTACCCGCTCATCGCGTCGTGGCGTTCCGTCTTCGAGGATATGGGACTAAATCCCAACAAGTTTCCGCCGTCCATTGCCAACCTCATCAAGCGGACGCGTTCCGGCAAGGACCTGCCGTTCATAAACAGGCTGGTTGCTATCTTCAACATCATAAGCCTGAAGTATCGCATCCCCTGCGGCGGCGACGACCTTGCGTGCCTGGAGGGGGACCTCAGGCTGGGTCCCGCAAAAGGCGACGAGGTTTTCGCCCACCTCGGGAACCCGGAGGCCGTGGAGAACCCCGAACCGGGTGAGATAATACTCCACGACAAGGGAAACGGAAGCGTATTCTGCCGAGGATGGTGCTGGAAGAACGGCGACCCGAGCAAGATAACCCCCCATACCACCCATGTGGCCATCAACCTCGACTCCATGCCGCCACTGGAGGAGGCAACCCACCGGAAGGCGTCGGAGGAACTGGTGGATCTCCTGCAAAACCATTGCGGAGGGACCACAATGATAAAGCTTATCAGCCCTGAAAGCCCTTCTTTCGAGATCTGAACCGTTTTACGGGTTGCCTGTGACGATCAGATCGTGTATTCTATCACGATCTGATCGAACAATTTGGGGGGGGAGTTCCCTTGGAGAATAGAACTTTTATCAGAAAGATGGGGCATCGATTTCTTTTTCAGGAGGGAACCTGGAGGGCTTCGGGGTTTTTCCGCAACGGCGAGGGGGATACGGTCCAGCTTTCCGGAATGACCACGATAGAGCATCAGGGTGACCTTTGGATCAACAACGGATTCATGGAGATAGAGGGGAATTCTCCGGTGAGGATCCAGAACCGCTACGAGATCGTACCCTTCGAGAGGGGTAGCGACTCCACTACATGGAGGTCCGAGAACCCTTCCCTGGGACCCCTGGTCGGTTCTTTCGCTGTCGTAGGCGATTCGATCCTCTCCACTTTCCGCTCCCCCGACGGCCTCTATTACGGTACGGAGTACCTAAAGAGCACCAACCCCGACACCTACTCAAACAGGGGGGTACTGATGACCAGGGGCAGGATCATTTCTTCCTGGTCAGTTACACTCACAAGGGTATAAAAAAATGGACCCCGGTGATCTCATGGGGTCCATTTTCACGACAACCTGCTCCAACGGCTCGTTCAAGAAGTTCGATTTAATCCCTCTCGTTTGGAGAAGCCATTATTGAATCTACTTCTGCCTGGCTCAAATATTCAGCCTTATAAACAAGGTTCTCCTTTTTCAATTGCCTGCCGTAGGCCCTTAGATGGTTCCTCGAACCCCTCTCCAGGTTCTCGTATATAACAAGAAGGTCCGGTTTATCGGTTTTCTTCTGCTCCTCCCTGAAATCATATATGTCCATTTCCTCGACCATTAAAGCGACCAGGATGGCCTCTCCCCTTGAAGTCATTCCCCTGGCCAGAAATGTATAGTAGATCTGCTGCAGTTTCGGATCGGAGAACCTGCCTCTTTCTTCGATGACAGGATCCTCAAGTCCGTACCTGTCCACCAGCAGTTTCATTGAATCCATGTGGTTCTTTTCACTCATTGATACCTGCGAGAACGTCCGCAGTCCCCACTTGTCATAGAAGGCGGAGTAAAGATCTCTTGCCAGTTTCTCTTCCTCCCTGAGATAGAGGATACCTTCTTTTTCCTCCTCTGTAAGTTCTCCTATGGGCATTCCCTCTAGCATTACTTCAAGGTGATCATCATGGGATGCCGCCAGCGCAGGTCCTTGAAAGACTAAAACGGCCGCAAGGACAAAGATCGAAAGAATACTTAGCCTTTTTGATATATTCATTTTGGAACCCCCTTTTTTCTTTTAATTGGAGTATACCCGGCAAGAGTATAGGAACATCATGAGATCTACCTATTTTCTTTATAGGTATATATCCTTCTTTTGCCGATAGTTGAACTTTCTTGAA
>JAAYDT010000066.1 GCA_012729145.1 Synergistaceae bacterium
AGGATATCGCCAGGGTGGATTTCCGTCAGGACATCTCCGGGGCACCCAAGGTGATAGACATCAACCCGCTACCTGGCATCTCCGAGGCTTACAGCGATCTGCCTATCCTTTACAGGATGAGCGGCGGTTCATTCCCCTCCCTTATCAAGGGGATCCTGAGAGAAGCATTCCAGAGACAGGGGCTCAGGTGGCCCAGGCCCTCGATGAAGACGAGGCACTGTAATGCGGCGCGATAGGGTGATCGCCGTCGTGGCCGGGATCGAGGAGACCGACAGGGAAGACGTACTGGACGTTCTCCGCTGCAGACAGAGCGTCATCGAGGGGCTCGTCTCCAGAGGTTTTCGGGCATTCCCGGTGGACATCGCCAGAGAAGACCTTGCCGTGAAGGGAAGGGTTGCCAGAAAGTTGAGAGAAAACTCCCCCGACTGCATCTTCAACCTCTTCGAGGGGTTCGGCGAGGCCTCCTACCTGGAGATCAGGTTTGCCCGGATACTAGAATCCCTGGGTATACCCTTTACGGGAAACCCCTCCAGGACTCTTGCCATCTGCCTTGACAAGGATCTTGCCAGAAAAACCCTCCAGGCGGCAGGGTTGCCGGTTGCGCCCGGAAGGTGCGTCTACCCGGGCTATGACCCGGATATTGCGAAAGGCCTTGACTACCCTCTCTTCGTCAAACCCAGGATGGAGGACAGCAGCGTAGGTATTGACCGAAGATCCCTGGTGACATCAGAAAAGGACCTTTTCGGTCTCCTCGACGAAAGACTTGCCCTCTACCCCGACGGCCTGATATTGGAAGAGTTCCTCGAAGGCAGGGAGTTCAACGCCGGGTTCATGGGATCCTTCCCTTATGATCTGATGGCCGTCTCGTCCATCCGGTTTGGCATCGGAGGGGAAGGCAAGGCCTTCCTGGGCTACGATTCCAAATGGGACCCCGAGAGCGAAGAGTACCGGAACTCCGTCTCGATCCCTGAAGATGGTATCCCCTCCGGGGTCAGGAGGGAGATCATAGGGATATCCCGGGAGGCCGGCAGGGTTATGGGTTGTCGTGGCTACTTCAGGGTGGATCTCAGGGAGAGAAAGGGCAGGCTTTTCATTCTGGAGGTGAACCCGAACCCTGACATCAACACCGACAGTGGGTTCGCCAGGCAGAGCGCCAGAAGGGGGTTCGCCTTTGCAGGAATGGTCGCGAGACTGGTAGACACGGCAATGAACTGGAGGAGACTCAATGAAAGAAGGGTCCCGCAGAAAGATCAGGAGCGCGTTGCATCTGGCGGAAAGGACGGGTGCCTTCTCGGAGCCTGAACTTACAGTACTGGGTGAGGTGCTGAGGGACTGCCTGCTGAAACACGAAGAGGGCTACCGCTTCGAGGAGATCGAGGAAGATGGGGAGATGGCCGGTTTCCTGATCTGGGGCAGGACACCCATGACGAAGAGAGGTTACGATATATACTGGATAGCCGTCGACCCGGCCCTCCAGGGGAAGGGATTCGGCAAGTTGCTGATGGCCAGGGTGGAAGAGGCTGCCTGCGGTGAGGCCGGCGGCTGTATCCTCCGCCTTGAGACCTCCGGCAGGGAGGAGTACGGGCGACAGAGGACATTCTACGGGTCCTGCGGCTTCATGGAGGCAGGGAGGATACGCGATTTCTATCGCGAAGGCGACGACCTGGTGACATATGTGAAGTTCGTAACCCGTGACTTGAAGGATCAACTGCGTAAACGGTCAACGGTGAACGGGAAGGCAAAACCAGTTCAAGGTTATCAAGTTCAAAGTTCAAAGGGGAAAATGTGACGCGTCAGGAGTTACAAATGTTGACACTTGGGCTGTCGATTCGTATAATGAGCGCCGTCACTTCAAGGGGGTTTAGCTCAGCGGGAGAGCACTTGCATGGCATGCAAGGGGTCGGGGGTTCGAATCCCCCAACCTCCACCAGATGAACTCAGGACCGCGGCCTGAA
>JAAYDT010000009.1 GCA_012729145.1 Synergistaceae bacterium
AACCTGCTCCATGACGTACACCTTCCTCGATTCGCGACTGCTCAAGAAAATGTCTCCTCCTGTCTTCATAGGGATGACATTATCACTGTCCCGTTATGGGGTGACATTATCATTGTCCCGCGACACGATAGCGGTAAAAGGTTGCATATACAACAATTATGCTCTATAATCCGCTGGCTCGAAAAGATCGCAGCGGAGGTGCCTCTTGAGCGGCAGAGAAAAAATGCTTGCCAACGAGCCTGTTGGCAGACTGATCTGGAGACTCTCCCTTCCGGCCATGGTCGGGATGTTTGTTAATGGTCTCTACAACCTCGTCGATACGATCTACATAGGACATGGAGTGGGTTCCATGGGGATAGCCGGGCTCTCCGTGGCATTTCCCATACAGATGATCATTGGCGGCACAGGCCTCATGCTGGGGGTCGGAACGGCTTCGCTTATTTCAAGAAGCCTCGGGGCAAAAGACTACGACAAAGCCCAGAGGGCCTTCGGCAACAACCTGCTGGCCACTCTTCTCCTCGGACTGATATACATTTTTCTGGGAAGGTCCTTCCTTCCATCGATCCTTGCCCTCTTCGGCGCATCGGCCGAGATCATGCCCTACGCCTCGGAGTACATGAGTGTGATCTTCCTTGGAAGCCCACTGATCATATTCACCATGTCGATGAATAACGTGATCCGTTCCGAGGGCGCCGCCCGTACGGCCATGTGGTCCATGCTGGTAGGGGCCATAGCCAACATTATCCTGGACCCGATCTTCATCTTTGCCCTCGGGATGGGCATCCGTGGAGCTGCCGTAGCCACGGTGCTCTCCAGGGTTCTGGTCATTTCATGGATAGTCTGGTTCTTCCAGTCCGGAAACAGCATTCTTTCTCTCCGCGCAAGAGATCTTGCCCCCCGTTTCTCCATCCTGAGGGAGATCTTGACCATAGGATTCCCTGCCTTCCTTCAGCACGCCTCCTCCAGCCTGGTCTTCGGGATGATCAACCAGCTTCTTGGCCTCTACGGCGGCAACATTGCCGTGGCTGTCTTCGGGGTCAACAACAGGGTCATCATGTTCTCCGCCATGCCTACCATCGGCATTGCCCAGGGAATGCAGCCCATTGCCGGCTACAACTACGGGGCCAGACAATACGGAAGGACCCTGGAGGTGATAAAGACCTCCAATCTGATGGCGCTTGCCTTCTGTTCGGGAATAGCGACGACGCTGCTTCTTTTTCCCGGCCCGGTGCTGAGGCTCTTTTCTTCCGACAGGTCTTTGCTGGAAATGGGCCCCCACGCCATGAGGCTCATGGTGGCAGGCTTCTTCTTTGCAGGTTACAACAAGGTTGGTGGAAGCGTATTCCAGGCCCTGGGGAAGGCTCTTCCAGCCTTCGTGGTCAATTCGGCAAGACCGATACTGTTCTTCATCCCCCTTCTCATGGTTATGCCACGCTTCCTGGGGATAAACGGGGTTTGGCTCTCCTTTGCCGTTGCCGACATGCTCTCCTTCCTCCTTACGGTCCTCCTTCTTATACCCCAGACTAGAGCACTCAGGTCACTGGACCCTTTGACCGAGGAGGTACGATAGATCATGGAGGGCTCTCTCGGCAAGTGGATATCCATAATTCACAGGAACCTCTGCGCCCACATGGACAGGCTTTTTCGCGAAAGCGATATTGGGCACGGCCCCAGGCGCTTCCTCGTGGAGATAGCCCTCTCCCCGGGGCTGACCCAGGAGGAGGTCAGCGAAAGACTGCTTATGGACAAGACCACCACGGCTAGAGCGGTGAAACAGCTCGAGCAGGGAGAGTACATAACCCGTACCCGGGACCCATTTGACAGGAGGCGCTACGTCCTGGAACCTACAGATAAGGGCAGGCAGCTTCTCCCCGGAGTTCTCGAAGCCAGGAGGGAATGCCACCTGGCCCTGGCCGAAGGCTTCTCCGAGGCGGAGCTGGAGATGATCCTGCTTATGCTGAAGCGAATGGCCGATAACGCCGTAAGGCTAAGGGGATCCACTACGACGGGGAGTGACCGGTCCTGATCGTGCTGGTGATGCTGGTTGCCTTGGTACTTGTTTCGACATTATTATTGACTGACAAGGTCTCTATCTGCCCCAAGGGATGCCACGGCTGCGGAAGGTGCCGAAGGAGCGGGGGCAGGGATCGAGGCAAGGATCTGGATATTTCTGATCGCTGACCCGGGAACGGAAATTCAACGGAAGATCTCTAACATTGCCCGTTCTTTTGCAACCCTCGGGGACTTGGGGAGGAAGACCAGCAAATTGGAACAGAACAGAATAACTTCCAGACCGTTCTTTCGCACTGTGATCATGGTTTTTTCAATAACCTTGATCTTCCTGTTCGGTTTCACTGTTTCCCGCTGGGGTTCTTCAAGGATGGACGGGAACCTGAGGTCCCTTTTCCTTGAAAGGGCGATAATGATCGCCGACTCTCTCGATCCTGGAAGGATCTCCAGCCTCTCAGGGAGCGTCGATGACCTCGGAAAGGACCGATACAACGTACTAAAGAGACACCTCCAGAGTGCAAGGTCCCTTTACCGCGACGTAAGGTTCCTCTACATCCTCGAACTCAAACCCGACGGAAGGGTGGTCTTCCTTGTCGATTCCGAGCCGGAGGGTTCACCCGACGAGTCCCTGCCCGGAGATCTTCTGGACAAACCCACCCCCCCGCTCCTGAACGCCTTTTTGACGGGCAAGGGCAATATCGAGGGCCCCCTGGAGGACTCCTGGGGTAGATGAATCTCCGCCAACGTCCCACTTCACGACACTACCACGGGGAGGATCTTCCTCCTTGGAATGGATATCAATACCGATCTCTGGACCGCCTCTGTCCGGAGGACCAACAAGCCCTACCAGGCCTTTTCGACCCTCCTCGGTATCCTGGGTTTATTCGGACTGTTTCTCTTCACCTGGAAGGTGCGTTCCCGGAGAGCAACCAGCAAACAGGGTATTTTGCTTCGTTACGCCGAGCCGCTGATGGTATTTGCAGCCGGTATCCTTGTGACCTTTCTTTTGGCCTACACGGCGGACATCCATGAGAGGCTTGACAGGAGAGAGACCTTCACCAGGCTCGCCTCGAAGAGGATCTCGAACATTCGGGATACCCTGTCGGACATCAGGAATTTTCACCTTGAAGGTCTTGCCAGGTTCTTCGAGGGGAGCGAGATCGTCAGCCCTTCCGAATTCGAGACCTTCACCGAACATCTTTCCCGGGAAGAAGCCGTCAGGGCCTGGGCTTGGATACCCGTCGTTCCTCATGGCGAGAGGGATCATTTCGAACTGTTGATGGGAACTACCGGCTCCTCAAGTCCTGTTTTCACGGAAAAGGGGGAAGAAGGACTTCTGAAAGCCGGTGAGCGGGACTTCTTCTATCCGGTGCTTTATTTGACACCCCTCCATGGTAATGAAGTCCTTCAGGGTTTTGACCTGGGATCCGATCCGGTCCTCCTTGAAGCGTTGACCGCCGGCTCCGGACAGGACTGTTTTTCTGTCGCCGGTCCCGTCAGGCTGTTTGCCGATGAAGGATCGAAGGGAGAACTTCTGTTTTTGAGGCCCATTTATTCTGAGGGGCAGAACGGCACATCCGGTTTCGTAATGGCAATATGCTCTCCAGAAAAGATGCTCCTTCTTTGTTCTGGGAAGGGTTCCTTGACGGACTTCTCCTACCTGGACCTCCAGCTCTTACTTCTTGAGGACGACGGGAAGGAAGTTTTTCTTGCCTCTACGGAGGGACCTGGTCTGGTCAGAATGGAGGAACACACTCTCTCCAGCCTCGAGGGTGGCTTCGAACAGGCTGTTCCCATATTTGCCATGGGAAAGACCTTTGTCGCGACAGCCACACCCAACGAAGCATTCTCCGACCTTTACCCGAGGAGGGCAGGATGGATCACTGCTATCGCTGGGATTCTCGTGGCCCTGACCCTGTTCTTCGCTTCCCTGACGGAGGTCAGAAGGCGGACCGGCCTGGAGGAGAAGGTCCGGGAACGGAGCCTTGCCCTTGCACAGAGCGAGCATCGTTACAGGTCTCTCTTTGAGAACAGCCACTCAGTCATGCTCATCATCGACCCCACCGACGGGAGTATCATCGATGCCAACCCGGCAGCGGAGCTCTTCTACGGTTGGCCCAGGGAAGAGATCATCCGTATGAAGATCTCCTCGATCAACACTCTCTCCCCGGAAGAGGTCCAGGAGGAAATGGGAAAGGCCCGGAAAAAGGGGACTACTCGTCTGTTTTTCCAACATCGCCTTTCCAACGGTTCGGTCAGGGAAGTGGAGGTTTTCAGCGGCCCCATAATGATTGACAACAAGGCCCTTCTCTTCTCCATAGTTCACGACATAACAGACCGCAGAGTGGCCGAGAGGGCTCTTGAGGAGAGCGAGAACAGGTATGACTCATTCATTAACACCCATCGGGACATAATCTTCGTTAAGGACGACCAGCTCAGGTACGTTGTAGTGAACGAAGCAGCAAAGAGATTTTTCGGGAGGGAAAGGGAAGAGATACTGGGACTGACTGACAGTGAACTGATGGACCCTGCTGACGCCAGACACTGTTACGAATCGGACATGAAGGCCCTTATGAAAGGCTCAGCCATAACCATCGAGGAACGGGTCGGGAACCGGGTGTTTGAGACCACAAAGTTCCCCCTGCCTCTGGAGGACAAGAAAGTGGGGATAGGGGCGATCATCAGGGATGTGGCCGATGAGAAGGCCTTCGAGGATCAGCTCCACCACCTGGCGACCCACGACACACTCACCGGGCTGACCAATCGAACCCTTCTTCTGGATCGACTCGAACAGGCTCTCCAGTTCGCGAGCCGTTCCGGGAGACCCCTTGCCGTGCTTCTGATCAACCTCGACCGTTTCAGGATGATCAACGACTCCCTGGGTAGTACCGTTGGCGACGGCCTCCTCATGGCAGTGGCAAGCAGACTGGTGGAGTCCGTGCGTGAAGGAGACACCGTGGCGAGAATGGGCGGTGACAACTTCGCGATCCTGCTGACATCAATGGCCAGGCAAGCCGATGCGCTTGCCGTGGGGGCGAAGATCCTTGACCAACTGTCTTTGCCCTTCAGTGTTCTTGGCAGGAAAATTCGCATTTCTGCCAGCATCGGGGTATCCGTCTTCCCCGGGGAGGGAAAGGACCCCGAGACGCTTGTAAAGCACGCAGAACTGGCCATGTTCGAGGCCAAGAAAGTTGGTGGTAAAAGTCTGAAAGCCTTCGAAACCGGGATGGACACCCGCATGACGGAGTCGCATCTCCTCGAGGATGGCCTCCACAGTGCCCTGGAGAGAACTGAGTTCGTTCTTTTCTATCAGCCCCAGGTCGATATTAAAACGGGAAGGATAACGGGGGCCGAGGCCCTTATTCGCTGGCAGCACCCGGAACGGGGACTCCTCCCTCCGGGTTCCTTTATCCCGATAGCCGAGGAGACAGACCTGATAGTCCGGATCGGCGAGTGGGTCCTGCGGGAGGCCTGTGAACAGGCCTCAAAATGGACTGCCATTGGACTTCCTCCCATACTGGTCTCGGCCAACATCTCGGCCAGGCAGTTCCGAGAAAAGGGACTGCTGGAAAAGATGCAGAAGACCATAAAAAGATCGGGCGTCAATCCCGGAAGGATATGCCTGGAACTTACGGAGAGCGTTCTGATGGAGGATCCTTTCGCTGCCATTGAGACCATAAGGTCCCTCAAGGAAACGGGCATATGCCTTGCCCTCGACGATTTCGGAACAGGTTTCTCAAGCCTGAACTACCTTAGGCGATTCCCTGTGGATACCCTCAAGATAGACAGGTCCTTTATCTCCGATCTGCTGACAGACCCCGGGGCTGCCGGGGTCATCAACAGTGTAATATCCCTGGCCCGACACCTTGGCCTGATGACCCTTGCCGAAGGGGTCGAGACCAGGGAGCAGCTTGAGATGCTCTCCCGCTGGGGCTGCGACAGCTACCAGGGGTTCCTTTGCAGCCGGCCCGTTCCTGCCGGGGAGTTCGAGCAACTTCTCCGAAAAGACGGGAACCCACTCTAGGCACATTCCAGTTCAAGATACCTCTCAAGGGTGTTCTGAAGCAGCATTGCTATTGTCATCGGGCCAACTCCGCCCGGAACGGGTGTTATCCAGGAGGCAACCCGGGAGACATCCTGGAAGTCGACATCTCCCACAAGCCCCCCGTCAAGTCTGCTAATTCCTACGTCGACCACGACACAGCCTGGTTTCACCATGGAAGCCTTCAAAAACTCCGGCCTCCCGATGGCGGCGATTATTATATCCGCCTCCCGGGTCATTGTTTCAATGTCAATGGATTTACTGTGACATACCGTTACCGTAGCATCTGCCGCAAGCAGAAGCTGTGCCATGGGTTTGCCCACAATGTTGCTCCTGCCGAGAACTACCGCCCTCTTCCCGGAAAGATCGATGCCGTACTTCTTCAGAAGATACATCACTCCCCGGGGAGTGCAAGGCTCGACTGTATCCAGACCCATTACAAGGCGTCCCAGGTTCAGCGGGTGGGTCCCGTCCACATCTTTTCTTACATCTATTGACCGTACCGCCTCGGTCCAGTCGATGTGTCCCGGGATCGGAAGCTGGACGAGCATCCCATGAACATCGGGATCCTTGTTGATGTCCTCCAGCAGTTCAGTCAGGGTGGAAGTGCTCGTTGATGCCGGAAGATGATGGAGAAAGGACCTGATGCCTGCCTCGCGGCAGGCCTTCTCCTTCTGGCCTACGTAAACCTTCGAGGCCGGATCGTCGCCGACAAGAACGACCGCGAGACCGGGAACCCTCCTGCACTCTCCTTGCAGATCCCGCACCTTTACTCCAATGGCCGCCCTCAATTCTGCGGCCGTTCTCCTGCCGTCCAGCACTTTCGCGTTGCTCATAGCACCTGAGACCTCCCTGATAGCTAGAAGAGCCCCGTTATCCTGCCCTCTGCATCGATGTCGATGTCCAGTGCTGCGGGTTTTTTGGGAAGGCCTGGCATGGTCATTATGCTTCCTGTTATTGGGACAATGAAACCGGCTCCGGCAGAGACGCGGACTTCCCGTACGGTCAGGGTGAAGCCATCGGGGCGTCCCACCTTCGCAGGGTCGTCCGATATGGAAGCCTGGGTCTTGGCCATGCAGACAAGCAGGTGGTCCAGCCCCAGTTCGTGAATGCTGGCCAGGTCTTTTTCTGCGGCGTCTGTGTACTGGACATCTCCGGCGCCGTAAAGCCCCCTGGCTATTGTCTCGATCTTCTCCCGCGGGGAGGCCTCTGCGTCGTATAGGAAACGGAACCCGTTACTCTTTGTGCAGGCCTCGACGACCTTCCTCGCAAGGTCAATGCCCCCCTGCCCGCCCTTGCCCCAGACCTCGGACAGGGAGAA
This sequence comes from Synergistaceae bacterium, assembly GCA_012729145.1. GTDB lineage: Bacteria > Synergistota > Synergistia > Synergistales > Thermovirgaceae > 58-81. The sequence goes on from JAAYDT010000009.1 coordinate 7,374, forward strand.
GGACGCTCCGAGAGCCTCACACCTCTCCATGACAGCATCGAGCTCCTCCTGTGAATCCGTCGGAAACCGGTTAACAGCAACCACAACGGGTACTCCAAAGGACTTCAGGTTCTCGATGTGCTTCTCCAGGTTGGGAAGACCCGACTTGAGTGCATCCACATTCTCCCTGGAGAGATCGCTCTTCGGCAGCCCCCCGTGCATCTTTAGAGCCCTCACCGATGCCACCAGGACAACCGCGTCAGGCCTTAATCCGGCCATCCGGCACTTGATGTCGAAGAACTTCTCGGCCCCAAGTTCGGCCCCGAAACCGGCCTCGGTAACGAAATAGTCAGCAAGCTTGAGTCCGTGCCTTGTCGCCTGAATGCTGTTGCAGCCGTGAGCTATGTTCGCAAAGGGGCCTCCGTGGACGAAGGCAGGCACTCCCTCCAGGGTCTGGACCAGGTTTGGCTTGATCGCGTCCTTCAGCAGGACCGCCACGGACCCTGCCACACCCAGGTCGCCTGCCTTGACGACCCTGTTGTCATAGGTATAGCCAATGATGATCCTGCCAACCCGCTCCTTGAGGTCCATAAGGTCCGTGGACAGGCAGAGTATCGCCATAAGCTCAGACGCCACCGTTATGTCAAAACCGCTCTCCCGGGGCACACCGTGCGGTTTCCCGCCGAGACCGACTATCACACTCCGCAGGGCCCTTTCGTTCAGGTCCAGGACCCGTCTCCAGACTATCCTGCGAGGGTCCATACCCAGTTCGTTCCCCTGTTGGAGGTGGTTGTCTATCATGGCCGACACAAGGTTGTGAGCGGTTGTGACAGCATGGATATCTCCGGTGAAGTGAAGGTTAATATCTTCCATGGGTACCACCTGGGAGTAACCGCCACCGGCTGCGCCTCCCTTGACCCCGAAGCTGGGACCGAGGCTTGGCTCCCTCAGGGCTATCATTGCCTTCTTGCCTATTGCGGCAAGCCCCTGGCCCAGCCCCACGGAGGTGGTCGTCTTTCCCTCCCCTGCCGGGGTAGGGGTTATAGCCGTCACAAGGATGAGCTTGCCGTCGGGCCTGTCCTTGATCCTCTCCCAGAGACTGCCGGTCACCTTGGCCTTGTAGGGGCCGTATAGTTCAAGTTCATCCTCGCCGATACCGATGGACGAGGCAACCTCAACGATAGGTCTCATGGTGACCTTCTGGGCTATCTCAATGTCTGACGGGATCCTGTTCAGATGTGTCACTTGTGGGAAAACCTCCCTCTCACGGAAAAATATTGGTCACCGGAAGATAGACCCGGTCCGGGGAAATTCTATCAAAAAAGCTTCAATATTAATGCGGAGGACTTCCCCAGGTTCTCAATTATTAAAGCAGTCCGGTCATTGAGTTGAATGTACGGATCTTCTCGTCGATCCTTGCCGCTAGCGGCGGAATACTACCCCAATAACTGTCGGCATCGTACCACTGGGCGTTGAGTTCTTCCAGTTCACGCTCCTGCTGCTCGATCCAGGTGTAGTACTTCAGATTGTGTATCGTCTTTCTGTCATAATAGGTGAGCTCCTTCATCCAGTCGGTGCCCAGGCCCAGGATGCTGCTGTTAAAGTCCACCGCCGCATCCACCTCCCTGTAGTCGCCGTATTCCTCCTTCATTTCCCTCAGCCTTGAACCGTACATCTCCATGGAATCGGTGAATACTGTAAAGATGACATCCTTTCCGGTCAGTTCATAGTATTTGGCCATCTTGATCGCCATGATGACATTCGCGGCGCTGGATATTCCCATCAGGGGCAGCTGTTCGATCAATTCCACTGGCACCCCCCTGGACTTCAGGAAAGCATGACCTGCCGGTTCGTTGAAAAGCCTTATCAGTGCCATGCTGTCGTTGTCATCCACGTCAATTACCATGTCGGTGTTCTTGACGTTGTGGATCCACGGCACGTGTTTGTCCCCTATCCCTTCTATCCGGTGCGCGCCAAAACCGTTCTGCAGAAGGGTGGGACACTGAAG
>JAAYDT010000067.1 GCA_012729145.1 Synergistaceae bacterium
AGATGATTGGTCGGCTCATCCATGACTATAAGATAGGGATGGCGGATCACTCCGAGAGCCAGCAACACTTTGCGAAGTTCCCCGGGGCTCGCATCCAGGTTGTTCAACAGCCTTTCCGGCCTTGATCCCAGGGCACTCACCACGGTCATCACCGTTCCGAGCTGCTCCCGGGAAAGACGATGAACGTCTTCCATTATCTTTCGAGTCTGGGCGAGGTCGATCTCCTGGGGGAGAAATACCAGGCGTTCACCGGGAAGATCCATACGGTCGAGAATGAAACGAACGAAAGTACTCTTCCCCAACCCGTTTTCGCCGGTAATGGCAATGCGGTCCTCCCGCATGATCGAAAACTCTGGAACTTTCAGCCTTCTTTGGCCGTCAAGGTCGATGATCTCCCCCGCAATGGAAAAGATGCCTTTGCGGGGAGAAACAGAACCTTCCAGCCAGAAATAGGTGTCATAGCGTTTCTTGATCTTTATCCCGGAAATCTTTTCCTGCAGTCTGGCAATACGGCTTTCAGGCTGTCTTGCCAGCCGCCCGGCCTGCCCGTCCTGCCCTGAAACCCTGGCAAGATCGATTCTGGCACGACCATCGCTATCCCCTCGCGCCAGGTTCCTCTTTGAACTCCTTCTTCCCGCCCGGGAGGCTTTTTCATAACGTCGTCTGGATTCGATCTTCAGCCGCTCAAGGTTCTGCTGCAGAATTTCACGCCTTGCGATCAGGCTGGATTCTTCCCTTTGGGCATCAGAGACTGCTTTCGAATAATTGCCCGGCCTCACCACTACCTCCGGGGGATCCAGAAAAATACACCTTTGGCATAGAAGATCCAGCAAATCCCGGTCATGGCTTACCAGCAGTCCAATGCCGTTGAATGAGGAAAGCGTCGCGACAAGAAGCTCCCGGGCGATCAGATCAATATGATTGGTGGGCTCATCCAGAAGAAGGACATCGGGTCTCTGCCACAGGGCGACGCCGATCTGAGCCCGTTTTCGCTCACCGTGGCTGAGGGTCGGCCAGCGGGTCGCCCAGTTCTCCTCAACCTGCAGTTCTCCACGCAGCACCCATGCCTCTGCATCAGTTGCAGATACGAAACGCGGCAGATTCTCGGGCATGTCATCGGTACGCTGCGGGCAAAACACCATGCTGCCCTTTCGTTTTATTGTCCCTGTCTGTGCCTCGATCTGTCCCATGGCAAGCTGCAGAAAAGTTGTCTTCCCAGCCCCGTTCGCGCCGACGATCCCCGTCCAACCTTCTGCAAAATGTACCGTTACATCCTCGAATATCGGGGAAGCGTTCCCGGGATAGGCGAATGAAACGTGTTGAAACGATATCGACATAGTTGACCTCTCCAGGCCTTGTTCTCGGGATTGACTCAAAAACAGGCTATCCTTTTTTCCCGCTGGCGACAAATACACTGACAGCACCGACGGTGCTGCCCTCATCCGATAATGCGGATCAGGTGGAACCAACAGGGCCCACCTTCACATCCCGGAGCCCTGCGCCAAGGAACCATTCCCTTATGTCGCTCCTGTCAAAACCGGCCCAGCGGTCATGCTGCTCAGTCAAAAGAAAATCAAAATCATGTTCGTCCATATCTGTTATTACAAGCACTCCACCTGGTCTGATGATCCTGGTCATTTCCCTTATCGCAACAGGAGGTGATTCCACATGGTGCAGAAACATGTTGGCAAAGCCGTAATCGACGGAATCGTCATCTATGGGAAGCGATTCGGCTTCGCCCTGCCTGATATCCAGGTAAGGGCTGCTCATGACCGAAAGAAGTTGAGCAAGCATGGCAGGTGACTGGTCAACAGCTATCACCTTCATCCCCTTCTCCAGCAGGCCCTCCGTAATGAATCCAGTCCCGCACCCAATATCGGCGGCTACCCTGCCCGGGACAAGTCCCGCTGCCCTGTAGGCCCCCTCCCGCACCTCTTCGCTAAAAAAACTTCGCCGCATCTCATCCCACTTTGAGGCGACCAGGTCGAAATATTCCCTGCTCCCTTTTTCTACCCCCAAATCGATCGCCCCTTCTTTCCTTACCAAAGGTCAGAAGCCTGCCATCCTCTCTTGTAAACATACTGCATTACGGATATGCCTTCAACAAGGTTCGTCAATACCACCGGTGAGATCAACTGAAAAACCATTTAGGGGAAAAGTTGCAGGCATGCCCCCGTCCGGGGTCCGCAAAACATGCTGATCCCGTTGCTGGTGCCCCCAGGTTTAATATGGGCCCTATGGAAGAAATTCAGTAACAGGTCAGATGTTCATCCTTTTTGGTTTCCGCTTGACAGTTAAAAGCGAGAAGGCGTCCTGCAGTGCCTTCTCGCTGTCTATCGCAAGGAGCAGCCATTTCCCGTCGTGATATGTTTCAGCCTTGTCATATTCCTCCCTGGCGTGAAGTGACAGGCCTTCTCTTATTGCTTCGACCTTTTTCCGTTCTTCCGCGCCAAAGACGATAAGCAATGCGAAACGGCCCTTCTCGGGGATCAACGTACAGAAAGATTTCGATCTCTTGAACCTGAGGGACCAGCCGTGTTTCCTCCCGCCGTAGATCCATTCCGGGACAAAGACATCGGGGTAGGATCCTTCGATCCATTCCATCGTCCGCTTCCAGTATCCAAAGGCCTCATTGCCTATCCAGCCTGCAATTTCTCCATCATCCGGAGGATCATCCCTGCCCGTTATACGATCATTATTTTGGCTCATCGTCCTTCAGGATTGTTGCCTGTCAGATCCGGAAAGGCCCAAAAACCTGAACAGGAGGCCTCCGCAAGGATCGATCCTTTAACCAGTTTCTCCAATGTGTACGGCTCGAAACCTGTAAGGTTACTCTGGGATCAGGCCAGGTCGAAACGGTCAAGGTTCATCACCTTATCCCACGCCTTTACAAAATCGTGCAGGAACTTCTCCCGGGAGTCCTCGCATCCGTAGACCTCAGCCAAAGCCCTGAGCTGGGAGTTCGAACCGAATATGAGGTCGACACGGGTGCCGGTCCACTTGAGTTCTC
>JAAYDT010000068.1 GCA_012729145.1 Synergistaceae bacterium
CTTCCGTTCCTCCTACTCCCGCGCCTTCCCGGCAAAAGCCAGTGGCAAAAGTTGCGGTTTCGTCCCGGTTACAGTGGCGGGGCCGCTCCGGCATCTCACCGGATTCCCGTCACCGGGGGGGTTCCCACATGGTATAACGATGACGAGGATACACCAGAAAAGGGGGGCTAGTCAATGATAGGGGCGGCAGGTAAACCGTAAATAGTCAATCGTGAAAATGAGGAGACAGGATAACAGGGCAGGAGACGGGAACCCAAAAGCGGAAGGAAAGTTCAGATCCCCGTCGTTAGGCTGACGTTCCGCTTCGGTCGCTAGGCTCCTCAAGATGACAGCAGGGTCTGGGAAGCACCTCCAGGCATTATACTATCTGTATCAGGGTTTACCATTCACCGTTTATGCCTTAGGGTTTTCCGATTCACGATTTACGTTCTTCCCTTGCCTTTCCTCACTCCAGCCGGAATATAAAAGGCACTATCAGCTCCTCAGGGGAACGGGGCGAGAATCTCCATTTCTTCACCGCCGCCAGCGCTGAACCGTCCAGTGAAGGATAACCGCTGGAGTTGACGACCTCCACCGAAAGAAGCTCCCCGCCGGGTCCCAGCTTCACCAGGATACGAACTTCCCCCTCTTCCCCTCTCCTTCTGCTGGCAAGAGGGTAAAGAGGCCGAACCCTGTCAATGACATCAGACGCTGCAACCTCACGGGGGATCGCATCTCCATGGGCCCTTTCTTCAGAACTGACGGCTTCGTTCACTGTTGTTGGCACTTCCTGGGGTTCAGAGGCAGTACTTTCTCTCTCCGGGGCGGCTTCGGATTTTTCATCTCCCGTGGGAATCTCAGAGGGCGCAAGAGGTTTTGTCTTAACTGGCTTTCTTTCGGCCAAGGCTTCCTTGACGGGCTGTGTAGCTGTCGCCGGAACAGGAGGTGTTGGGTTGCTCTCGGCCGGCGCCAAAGAATGAGGAACGCTCCTCATCTCCAGCTCCAGAACGATCACAGAAGGAGTGGCAACCTCGGGCACGGCCGGAGAACGGCCAAGCCCCAGCACGAGGAAGTGAAGACAGAGGCTTACGACGAGAAAAAGGAGCCACTTTTTCATTGATCGACGCCGGAATCCACGAGAAGCCCGGCAGAGTCGACCCCTGCCCCCCTCAGTTCTTCAAGAAGGGACACCACTGTCCCGTAAGGGACCTCCCGGTCCGCCGCAATAACGATCCTTTCGCCCTTCCCGAAATGGATCACCGCCTCCCCGACGGCCTGATCCCTGGAAAGTTCCCTTTCGCCGATAAAGATACCGCCGTTCTTGTCTATGGAAAGCGTGAGAGATCCACCCGGAACCTCTTCACCGGTGCCGCCAGGAAGTTTCACGGGAAGGGCCGGTTCTGAAAAGACCGCCGTCAGTACGAAGAAGACGATAAGCATGAACAGGACGTCTACAAGGGGCGTCAGTTCTACATCCGGAAGGCTTCGCCTCGTCCTGGGACATTTCATTTCTCACCACCTCCAAGGCTTACGGCTGCCTCCAGGAGGCTTTTGGCAGCCTCTGCCACTCTTGGCCCCGGATGGAACAACAGGTCCGCATGAACGGAAGCCACCCTCCCGCTCCTCACAGCGGAAATGGGGAAACCCTTCAGGGTCTCCATAAGCAACTCCGGAGGAAGAGACATCCCCCTTTCTGTTCTGGGTACCAGAATAATATCCGGATCCCTGGAGACAATGCCCTCCGGGTCCATCCGGGGGAAGGTGTACCTTATGTCTGACGCGGCATTGGGAATGCCTATGATCTTCATGATATCGTCGATGTAGTTCACGCCTCCCGCCACAGTGAGGGGGTCGTGCCACACAACCACCAGAAGCGTCGGGGGGCCATCGGGAAAGGCGCGGGTCACCTCCTCCCTTACCTCCTTGAGATCCTTCTCTATCCCTTCCAGGACCTCCCGGGCCTCGTTCTCTCTGTTCAGCCTCGAACCCAGGCTGAAAATACACTCCCTGACCCCGTCCAGGCCCCGATGGATCGTCAGGGGGAGGGTGTCAACACCGAGGGTCTCCAGCCTTTCGAGGAGTTTCCCATGGAAAGTGGCTATACCTATCACCAGTTGCGGGGAGAGGGCAAGGATCCTCTCCAGAGATGGGTCGTAGTAACCTCCCACGGAAGGTATGACCTTGACCTCTTCAGGAAAGACGTCGTGATCCGTCACGCCGACGACCCTTTCACCGGCCCCTATTGCGAAGAGGCTCTCGGTGATCGACGGGGCTAGCGAAACGATCCTGTCGGGAGCAGGCCCCTGGTCCGCCGCAACCGGGCAGCGGGGGTCAAAAAGGCAAAGGATGAGGAAAAGAAGGAAGTTACAGAACCTGGGAGTCCGGACCTTCATTCCTGTCAGACCTCAGTACCTTTTCGCGGACCATGAAGTCCACTCCTCGCCAGAGCATCTCTTCGGCTCTCTCCAGGCGAACAGAGAGAAAGGCGTGGAAAAGGATCAGCGGAACAGCCACGGAAAGTCCGGCAACAGTCGTCAGAAGGGCCTTCCATATACCTCCGGCCATCACCGCCATACTTGAACCCGTCATCCCCGGAAGGTTCCGGAAGACATCGATCATGCCGATAACCGTCCCCAGAAGCCCCAGCAGAGGCGTAACCCTGGCAATGGTGGCCAGAAATCCCAGGCCCCTCTCCCAACGGAAAATCTCTCTCCTGACCTCCTGTTCGAGAAGAACCTGCATGGCCTCGGGGTCCACTTCCCAGTGGTCAACGGCCACCCTGAAAAGCCTGTGAAGGGAGCTGTCGCTTCCCCTGACAAGGCGGGAGGCATCTTCCTTTTTCCCGTGATATATCAGGTCTCCCAGGGCAAGCTCAAGCGAGGAGGGATCGGTGGATGCCCTGAAGATGAACCACAATCTCTCCAGGACGATCGCTCCCCCCAGTACCGATAGCCCCAGGATCACCCACATTACAGGACCGCCCAGATCCATCAGTTCCATTTCAGCCTCACTCTACAGGGCCATCAGGCTTCTTACGGCTGCCGCCAGGTCTTCCGGGTCAAGAGCCATGGCAGAAAGGACATCGGAAGAAGAACCCGAATCACCGTACCTGGTGACGCCAAGGGTCCGGATATGGCAGCAGTTGCCCGTCTTGAGCAGTTTCGAGGCCACAATTGACCCCAACCCTGATGAGGCGTGGTGGTCCTCAAAGGTCACGATCCTCCCTGTGCGGGCAGCTTCCGCGATTGCGGCGCTTTCCATGTGAAGGGGACAGCCGGCATGATAGACGGAGACCTCGACCCCCTGGTCCTTCAGGATCTCCCAGGCCTTCAATGCCCTTGAGGCCATATGGCCCGTGGTAATGACTGCCGCATCCCCGCCTCTTCTCAGAAGGTCCAGGACACCGTAGCGGAATACGTATCCACCACCGAAAAAGGGCTCTCCCTTCTCATCGGTCACGACGGGTATTTTGCTTCGCCCCATGGCGATGCAGATGTTCCCCGGTTCGGAAAGGGCCCAGCGGGTCATCCGGTCGGCCTGGTTAGGGTCAGCAGGCACGAGAAGCCGCCAACCGAACAAGTTCCTGAGGAGACCGATATAGTCGATGCTCTGGTGAGTCTCGCCGTCCTCGCCCACGTCCAGGCCAACGTGGGTCAGCACAAGTTTCAGACTGGAGTGGTTGATGTCGTTCAACCTCTGCTGGTTGTAGGCCTCTGCAAGACCGAATACCCCGAAATCGGCCCAAAGGCTCGTAACACCGCAGACAGAGGCAGCGCCAGCTGCTGTCGCCGTGGAGTGCTCCTGGATCCCGGTCTCGATGAACCATTCGGGGCAGGCTTTGGCAAAACCTTCTACCTTGACGGAGCCTGCAAGGTCGCAGTCGAATACAAGTAATGGTGTTCTGTCCGGGTCGCTGTAGTTGAGCCTGCCGATGTCTTCAAGGGCGTTCCCGAAGCCGGACCGGTTATCGGTCTGTTTGTCGGGATAGTAGGTCCTGGGTTCACCGGTATTGATCGAGAGGACTTTTGCATCCGGTCCTGACGGCTTGGCAAATTCGCCAGAGTTGCGTTTCATGAAAGCCTTGTCAAGCAGTTCCGGTGACGCCCCAAGCTCTCTCATGGCCTCCTTGTAGTACTCCCCCGAGGCAGCCTTCCCATGGTAATCGGGGACTCCCTCCATGAAGGAGACCCCCTTCCCCATCAGTGTATGACAGATGATCACCGTCGGTCCGCGACTGGTCCTTGCCTCGGCCAGGGCCTTGTAAAGGTTCCGGGTATCGTGTCCGTCGCATTCGATGACGCCCCACCCGTCGACCTTCCAAAGGGACGGAATATCAGCTTTCATGATGTCATGGGTCCGGCCGGATATCTGGATGTTGTTGCAGTCAACCAGGGCCGTTATTCCCGCCAAACCGTGATGGGAGGCGATCCTCCTGGCTTCGGCAATCTGCCCCTTGACCTGTTCCCCGTCACTCATCAGGACGTAGACGTGATCCTTCCTTTTCCTGGCCCTTATGGCCAGGGCAAATCCTACGCCAGCGGAGAGGCCCTGTCCGAGGTTGCCGCTCCCCCAGTCAATCCCCGGGACCACCCTTTCGACGTGCCCCTGGAAGGTGCTTCCCGCCTGACGAAAGTGGGCCATGGCATCTTCGGAAGACACAAAACCGTATCTGGCGAGTACGGAGTAGGCTCCGGGAGAGGTATGGCCGTGGCTTACCACCACGAAGTCCCTTTCGAGGCCATGGAAATTTTCCGGGGTGATGTTGGCCGCGCCGTAAACCATCAGGTACATCTCCATGCTGGACAAAGAACCCGCCGGGTGACCGCTCCCCGCCGCCGAGGTCATGGTCACCGCCCAGGATCTGCACTCCCGGGCCGCTTCATCTATCAAGGCTGCGCCCCTGTCTCCCAGGAGCCTTTCCGGGAATCCCGCGAAAGCATCCTTAAGGTCTCTCATAAGCCATCCTCCCTGCTATGCCCTGAAAAGTTCAAGGGTATCGATCTCGGCACTCCAAGGATTATAACCCTAACGAACCCACCGAAAAAACGGCGGCCCAGGGCCGCCGTCGGGATCTGTCTGCTCTGATCAGGGACGGTCCCTCCGGTCCTTTAAATGTAGACCCTCGGCACTCTCGGTCCGAAGAGGCTTGTAACCTCGTAGTTGATCGTGCCCAACAGACCGGCTATCTCCTCCGGTGTGACGGATTCCCGCCCCTGGCTTCCAACAAGGACTACCTCGTCACCGGGGATAACTCCCGGGATATGGGTGATGTCTACCATGGTCTGGTCCATGCAGATGCTGCCGATCAGCGGAGCCCTTTTACCCCGGATGAGGACCGAGGCTTTCATGGAAAGGGGCCTGGTGTAGCCGTCGTGATAGCCAATGGGGAGAATGGCCACTCGTTCAGTCCCACGGGTCATGTACTTGAGACCGTAGCCGACCCCGCTGAAGGGAGGCAGCTCCCTAACAAGAGCGACGGAGGTCTTGACCTCGAATACGGGCTTGAGCTCTACACTCTTCTTGCAGTAGGGGGAAGGCCACATACCGTAAAGGATCAGCCCGGGCCTTGCTGCGTCAAGGTGCATCTCGGGGAAATTCACCGTTCCGGCGCTGTTGCAGACATGCCTGATCCTGAACCGGACGTTGCGTGAACGGAGCATGTCCAGGACCTCACCGAACCTCCCGAACTGGATGTGGGTATACTCTGGGTTCCTCTCGTCGGCACAGGCGAAGTGAGTGAAAATTCCCTCCAGATCGATACCCGGAAGATGGAGGATCTTCTCCACCTTTTCCGGAACATCTTTCGGAAGAAAGCCTATCCTTCCCATGCCCGTATCTACCTTCAGATGAAGGCGAGCGGTCTTCCCCTGGGCCGAAGCGGCCCTGCTCATGGCCTCGGCAAAGGACAGGTCGGTGCATGCCGCGCTGATGTCCATGGCTACAAATGGTTCTGCCGCATCCCGAGGGGAAGGTCCAAGGACAAGGATAGGTTCGCTTAGTCCGTTCTCCCTCAATTCCACGGCCTCGTCGGGAGTTGCAACGGCGAAACGCTGACAGCCGGCTTCCTGGAAGACCCTGGCTACCTGCGCGGCACCCAGGCCGTAGCCGTTGGCTTTTACGACTGCCATGAGGCTGCACCCAGGGTTGAGAAAATCCGAGATGGAGCTGAAATTGAAAGCAAGGTTCTCCAGGTTGACCTCGATCCTGGTAGGTCTAAGGGACAAGGAAATATCCTCCTTTCAAAAGAGAAGGGGGGCGCGGGGAATCCCCGGCCCCCTTTTGAAGCAGGAAAAGGGTTTAAACCCTGCAGGGACAGGGTTACTTGATAGCTCCGCTCTTACGCTTGGCGTCAAAGTCCTTGACGATCTTGCGCATCTCGTTCGAGAGCCACAGAAGCCCTATAAGGTTTGGCGCCGCCATGAGTCCGTTCATGGTGTCCGAGAGGTCCCATATATTGGTAAGGAACTTCCCTCCGCCGCCCCAGGCACCTATGACGCAGACAGCTATCCATAGGACCTTGTAGATCGGGGTTATCTTCAGGCCGAAAATGTAGACGGCCCCGGTCTCACCATACCAGTACCACCCCAGTATGGTCGAGAAAGCGAACATGGCAAGTCCCGCCGACATGATCATTACGCCGGGGGTCCCGAGGACTGTCTGGAAGGCCGTAAGGGTAAGCTGCGCCCCGGTCAGATCCGGCCTTGCTGTGAGGGTACCTGCGGTCAGGATGCCGATGCAGGTGATGGAGCAAATAACGATGGTGTCCATGAACACCTCGAAGAGGCCGTAAACGCCCTGGCGGGCTGGGTGATCTGTGACAGCGGTGGCGTGGACCATCGGCGCCGAACCCAAACCTGCCTCGTTGGAGAAGACCCCTCGGGCGACACCCTTGGTCAGGGCTACCTTGATAGACCATCCTGCTACGGCTCCCGGCATCGCCATGGGATCATTGAAGGCGTAGTAGACGGCATTGCTGATGGCCTGGGGAATAAGGTTGGCGTGGATCACAATGACAGCAAGGCCACCGAGGACGTAGAAAATAGCCATGAAAGGAACCAGATAGGTGGTGACGTCGGAGATCCTCTTCAGTCCGCCGATTATAACGAGAGCGACGAGTACGGCGATAACTATACCAGAAACGTATGAGGGGACCCTGAATCCGAGCTCCAGGGCCTGGGCCGTGGAGTTGGCCTGAATGGCGTTGCCGATCCCGAAGGCAGCAAAAGTAGTAAAGAAGGCAAAGAGCCATGCAAGCCACTTCTGGCCGACAGCTTTTTCAAGGACGTACATGGTACCACCGCGCCAGTTACCGGCAGCGTCCTTCTCACGGAACTTGACCGCCAGCGAGACCTCGGTCATCTTGGTGGTCATCCCGAAGATGGCCGTGATCCACATCCAGAAGAGGGCTCCCGGTCCTCCAAGGTGGAGGGCCGTAGCGGCGCCGGCGATGTTGCCCGAACCAATGGTCGAGGCGAGGGCAACGGAAAGCGCTCCGAAAGCCGAGATGGTTCCTTCCCCTTCGGCCTTTTTGCCTATCTTGCCAAGAACTTCCTTGAACATGAACCCGAAGTACCTTATCTGCGGGAAACCCAGAATGACAGAAAGATAGATGCCGGTCCCGACGAGAAGTGCGAGCATTGGGGGACCCCAGACTATTCCATTCACGTAGCTGTTAATAGCCATAAAGGCTTCCATAACAACAAATCCCTCCTTCTTCTCTGTTCAGCTGCCCTTGGACTCTCGTACACGAACTACCGGTTCAGTCGAACAGTCTCAGGCAAGGACCACCCCCTCTGCATTTGAGCTTGGGAGTTATCGAGGAGCTACAAGATTAAATTATCGAGTAAAATTATACCACAAACGGCTGCTCCAAGTTTCACAAGCAAGCCTTGTCGATCAGATGAACCCCTCGCTCCTCAGTGCCTCCTCCGCCTCGGCCAGGACACGGCCAGGGACTTTTACCACCGGTCCGGTACACCCCATGGCGGATTCGGCGAAGATCCCCCTCTTCCAGAGGGCTCTTACAGCATCTTCAATGGAGAGCACGTCAATACCGTGGATCTCGTCATCGGTTGGTTCACTGGGGGGCATCGACACCTCGACTTCCTCTCTTGTCCTCGAAGGTCGGAGTTCGGAGAGTATCTCCGCCAACCCGGCCTTGTCGGCGAGAGCCAGATGTTCGGCTATCTTTTCCGGAAGAGCCCCGGCGACCGCTGCCGCAGAGAACTGCAAGGCTCCCGAAATAACCGGGGCTCCCGAGGCCCTGGAGATGATTGAGACTATAAAGGGCCATCCGCCGCCTACCGAAGGACCGTAACCCCACCCTGTCGCCTCGTATCCGCCACCAGTGGTGAAGGCCGAGAACATCTTGATCAGGACGTTCCCTGTCAGCGTATCGGTGACACAGACGTCAACGGCACCCGCAAGGATGTCGTTGCCCCTGAGTATTGCCCCCCCGTCCTTCCTGACACTGCTCCCGAAAGAGAGAGGAAACCCTTTGTCACGCAACTTGAGAAGGGCTCTGTAGGCCGTCTGGGCTCCGTCGATGTTCAGTATGCCCACAGTGGGGTCGGATATACCGAGGGACCTTGCTGTGGCTACCCCGTAGACGGCGTTCCTGATCATGGCCTCGATCCTCTCGGTGGCACTGGTACCGGTGGTGGAGGCAATGAACATGGGCCTCCCCCTGGCGGGGGTCACGACCCTCCCTATGGTGGTAACTCCAAGGGGGAAGGGGTAGTGAAGGGCCACTGCCGCGCTGATATCCCCTTCCTTCAGCGCCGATTCCATTGCCCTTGAGATATCCTCTTCACAGTCAGGGGTCTCTATCCATTGGAGCTGACCGTAGCCGCCGATCCTTGGCCCGATCATCACCACTTCAAGACCGGGTCTTGCCTCCATGGCCGCCACTGCTCCCCTGGCAAGCTCTTCAGGGCCAAGTTCGCTGCCGGTGGCCATAAGGCCCACTCTTATGAGCGGTCCTCCGCTTTTCGCCGACTGGACGATGTCGCGCAGTGCTTCCCCGATGATCCTTTTTGTCTCTGTTCCAGTCATGGCCTTCACCCCGTCAGTTCTTTCGAGAGATCCTCCAGGGCTTCAAGGAGTATCCCGCGTACTTCCTCCGGGGTAACTCCCCTGGCTTCGCCGGACCTTCCCGAAGAGGGTTCGATGAGGAACGAGGCACCGTCGGAGAGGTTCGTAAGCCTTGCAAGGAAGAGGCTTCCTTTCCCTATTATCATGACCCGTTTGTATCTGGCCGCCTTTATGGCCTCGCAGGCATGACCGATAAAGGGCACCCCTGAGGGTATGTGCCCCTGGGTGTGGGCGAAACCGGGGATTCCCTTGCTCTCAACGAAGGATGCCATCTCCTCCTTCTTCAACTCGCCCTTCATGACAGCGAGAGCAGCGATCATCTTGAAGTTGGCCGCGGGAACGTCACCTGCCCCGGCAGGAACCGTGATCTCCGGGATCTGGAGTTCGGCGGCGAACTTGTCAACATCTCCGAAGGAGAGACCAATCTTCTGGAGAGGTTCATAGACCAGGGCCGAAGTAATAGCCTGTGGGGATGCCCCCGCACCGACAGAGTGTTTGCCCAGGGCGTCAAGTCTCATGACGGGGCATGTCCCGTCGTCAGCGTCCAGGAGAACGGCGAAGCTTCCCAGGCAGTCCTCCAGGGGGGGGATCCCCTTTCGGACATGGTCACGGCTGTTCATGAAGAGTTTGGGTATGGCGCCGCCTGCCAGAACTACCACGTTGGGCCTCGCTCCGCTCGCTACCTGTGTGGCTCCGGCAATGACAGCGTTGACAGGACCGGCGCAGAAGCTCCTGACATCAAACCCCGAGGCGTTCGCACAGCCCGCTATTTCAGCCACTGCCTTGGCGAAGTTCCCTCCTCCCCGCTGGTTCATGTCGCCGGCGGCTTCCTCTGAACACTCTATGACGTAGTCGATATCTGTCGGGGAAAGACCCGTCGTCTTTAGCAGGTGAAGAAGAGCCAGCACGGACCCCGCCTTGCTGGCAATATTTTCAAGAAGGACGTGAGCGGAGAGCGATTCGTCGAAATCGTGCCCCTTCCTGCAGCAGCCTACCACCCGGCCCTGGCAGAGGAGAGGAAGGGCTCCATGCTCTTCCGTCTCTTTCTCTATCTCCGAGGAGTCATGACCTTTCTCGAGCCTGGACATCAGCTTTCCGTTCATGAGGGGATGCTTCTCAAGTTCCCGGGAAACATCGGCTGCAAAAGACCCCTCCAGCCAGATGATGTCGAAAACATCACAGATATCGATAAGGCCGAGGAATTCGTTCTCGGGCATGATCTCTCCGAACCTGCCGAAACGTGAAGCGCCCTCCAGTCTGTTCTGGTACATTGGGGCGGGCTGCCCTGCCAGAGTATCCAGGTCGATCCCGCCGATGAATGCCTGGTTGGGAGCGTAGGAACATGCTTCATCGAAGGACTGCATGCTCCGGGCCAGTTTTTTGAGGTACTCCGTCTCTCCGTGGGAGACCCTCTCCATGTATGGAGTGTTCCCGTAGTGAAGTGCCAGTTCCGGGGTATGGCTAAGGCAATAGGAATAACCCCTGATCGCAACACGAGCCATGGGCGGCTCCTCCCTCCGATTCTGTGGATGGGTGGCCCGGGCTTATCGCCCGGGCCACCCCGGCAAACTCAATCGCTGAAAACAGTCTGGTCCTCTACGGGTGTCTCAAGTGCCTTCAGGGCCTTCTCGACAAGGGCCCGCCTGATCTTCTTCTCCTCCTCGGAGGTCCTCGAGGGATCTCCCAGAGGATGAGGAATCGCCACGGCCGGAACTATCCTGTTCGCTCCGACTGTTAGCGAAATGGGGACTATAGTGCAGACATGGACAACGGGAAGCCCCGCCCTTTCTATCTCCTTGACGATCGTTGCGCCGCAACGAGTGCAGGTCCCTCAGGTTGAGGTAACGATCACGGCATCAACGTTATCGTTCCTGAGCTTCTGGGCGATCTCGGCACCGAAACGCCTTGCGTTGCCCACGGAAGTACCGTTACCGACAGTCGCGTAGAAGGTCTCGTGGAACTTGCGGAAGACACCCTCCTTTTCAAGCTCGCGCATTGCGTCCACGGGGAGGACCCTGTTGGGGTCGCTGTTGGCATAGGTTGGGTCGTAGCCACCATGAGCTGTCTCATGGGTCGAAGAGTCGATCTTCAGAACGCCGGCAAGGCTGTACTCTCCGTACTTTGAAGCGCTCGAAGCCTCGATATGGTCAGGATTGCCCTTTGGGACAATTCCGCCGGACGTCACCAGGGCGATCCTGGCATTCCTCATGTCCGCCACCGGAGGATTCGGTGGGACCCTGTCAAAGCTTGGCATGGGGTACTCTGTGGTAAAGGGCTCTCCCTTCAATTTCCTCACGAACATATCGACGGCCCTTTCGGCCCCTATCTTGTCCATGAAGCAGTTCACCCTCACGCCTCTCTCGATGTAGCCCTCCTCGTCGGGCACTCCCATCTTCTCTCCCTTGAGCTGCTTGAGGAGAAGACCGGCCATTAAAGGAATGGCATCCTTCATGCCCCTGGCACTGTCGGCCGTTCTGGCGATATAGGTCGACTTGCGGTACATGTCTACCCCGGGGTTCTCCGGGTACATACCCGATACGGTCGGGATCTCCAGGTTCTTTCCTACCGCCTCGCATACCGCCCCACAGGCAGTACCGTAACGCCCTGCGTTGAAAGCAGGACCGGCGATGACGGCATCGGGAGCAAAGGACGCGATCAGGTCGAGGACTTCTTTCTCGGCCTTCTCGAGGTTGTCGGCAAAGTAGGTATCCCCGCATATTACGGTCCCCACGATCTCCGCTTCGGGACCCAGGACCGCATTCAGGGCCTGTCCAGGGCCTACGAAACCCTTCCTCGCTTCAGGCTTGTGACCGGCCATCTCCTCGCCGCCGATGCCTGCAAAGAACTGGTTGATATAGTGGACTACCTTGTACGCCATATAAACATTTCCCCCCTCTCTTCGGGGCAACCCTCTAAAGGGTGTATTTCCCGTATTGTTCCCGAACTCCCTTGACAGCGTTTGCAAGGCCCTCGGTATCGAGAACCATCTCCATCATCCCGATCTGCTCTTCCCAGACCGAAGGATCTGCCTCGTCCCTTATATCCTGCTCGAAAACGTGGTAGACCGCGAGTCCCAACGGGACTCCTGCCAGGGGACCTGCGAAGGTGGGATCGCCATTGGTTACCGTCTCTGCGTATATCTCGGCTCCCTCGGCGTCGGAGGACCCCAGTATCACTACCAGGTTCTCCGCCCCGTACTTCTCAGCGGCGTCCTTGACGCGCTGCTGGTTCTGCAGGTCCATGGCTCCCGCGGCGGTTCAGACGAAGCACTCCGTCACGGAGAATACTATGTCCGCACCGCAACCCTTGAGGCTCTCCTCCATAGCGGGAGCTGCTACCCCATCCCTCTCGCCGAGAAGGAGGACCTTCTTTCCTGCGAGTTTGCCCAAATCCGGCACCTCCTTTGAGATCAGAATTATTTCAAAAGCAAAGGTACAGCTAGATAGTGTAGGCCCCGATCCGGCTGAGGCCGAGCTCGCTGGTAGCCCCGGTTATAGCCTGGATCTCCACCTCTATGGAACCGTCCTCCCTTAGAGAACCCTCGAACCCTCCGGCGATAACGTTCGCAGTATCAGGAAGACCAATTACCCTCTCCATCTCTGGGAGAACGATGGTCTCGTTCGCGTTGGCTGCCGTAACGACAGCGTCGGCTTCCGGGCACGAGTCTGCCAGGGACTGGCTTGCGCCGTCCCTTCCTGCGTACTCGTCAGTGACAAGGACGGTCTTGATGCCGGACTGTTCGGCCTTGCGGCAGTTCATGATCAGGTCCGTGTCAGGATTGCCGAAGCCTTCCTCACTGATTATCACACCTTCGACTCCCAGCATCTTTGCCAGCTTCACGGCATAGGAGGAGCTGCGCTTCTTGTCGGCCAGGGTTGTGTTCTCGTTGGTGATGATGCATCCGACAAAGTTGAAGTCCTTGCCGTGCTTCCTGTACATGTGGTGAATGATGGGATTGTTCTGGTGCGAATAGGTGCTGTTCTTGTCGCAGGCCGAGACGCAGTTTCCTGATACGATCGCCCCGTCCATAACCTCGTTGGGATGGATCAGTGTCGGGATGATCCTCTTGGCATCGACACCGTAGACGTAAGTATCGTGGAGTAGACCCTGTGACTGGAGCATGTATAGGTAGGCCACCTTCGGGAGTCCCGGGAAAGAGGTCATGGCCCTGGCCAGGTCCGGGAGTTCGTAGGTCGCCACTTCGCCCTCGGATGTCTCCTTCGCGGCTGACGCCAGGAAGTGGGCCACCTTGAGGCCGGCAAGCCGGCAGGCAGACTCGTAGTCGTGCTTTTCCAGACCCTCGACAGGCTCAACTACCAGAACAACGTTGAAGGTCTTCGAGAAAGGCGTATAATCCGCTCCAGGACCGGACATATCAATGATGCCCTCCTGAAAACCCACGATCTTCCCGCAGGTGACCACCGCCGCGCCGCCCAGGACCAGCGTCGTTCCCTGCCCCACCGTCTCCACGTCACCGATAAAGCCCGGGAATACCTCTCCGGAGCCCTCCACCTTGCACCTTGGTTCAACAACATCCTTGACGGGGATGATCCTAGCGCTCTCTCCCGGCCGGGCAAGCTCAACCCTGACACTCGAGAATCTCTGGTCCTTCATCAGCATGTCGATTATTTCCTGCCTGTTGACCTTGAGAGTTCCGGCATCGAAGGAAGTCTTGTCGCCTTCCGAAAGGGCCTTCACAGTCACTCTCTGGATCTTAAGTTTCAATTAGGTTTCCCCCCTTTCGAAATACCGATCGCGCTCAGGCCAGATTCTCTACCTTTGCCCTGATCGCATCAGGGACTGCTTCTGCCCCGCTTACCCTGTCGACGATCTCCCCCCCCTTGTAGAACAGGAAGGTCGGTACTCCCATTACTCTGAGGGAAATGACAAGTTTGCGGTTCTCAGCGACGTTAAGCTTGCAGAACTTGACCTTGCCCTCGAACTCGTGGGAGATCTCCTCCACCTGCGGCATCAAGGCCAGGCAGGGACCGCACTTCGGACCCCAAAGGTCGACCAGCACCGGCAGGTCGCTCTTCAGGACCTCATCTTCAAAGTTGTCCTTGTTCAGCTCGATCACTCTTTTCACCTCCCTTCGGTATTCTCCGTCCCAAGGGGACGCTGCTCTCTGGTCCCCGGAAACACTCTTACCCGATCTCACCTCAACAACCCGTATTTCTCCAGGCTGTCACGCATCAGATGAACGTCAAGATCTGCAAAGTCCTCCAGGAGAAGGTGTTTCTCGCCGGTCTTGTCCCATGAACCACCTGTCGAGCGGTACAGCCCGATGGCCCTCTCCAGTATGGAGAGAGAGTCATGGTCTACAGAGTTGCTCCCTTCTGAAAGACCCACAAGGATGCTCCTGAAGGGCTGTTGAGAGGGCTGAACGTTCCCGTAGAGGGGGTGGGTCAGAAGCTGCCATCCGGCATGGAGGCGATCTCTCGCAAGGGTTAGAACACAAACAGGACCACCCTCAACGAAGGTGGCTTTCGAGGAGATGTTTCAAAGCCGGGCGTTGTTAGTAAGGCACTCGATCTCCTGGAACACTGAAAAACCCCCTATTCACTGAATAGGTGGGTTCTCTGTCCAGAATGCCCCTGCGGGAAAACCCCTCATCTGACGACGCTTCCCCGCGCCTGTCCAGAGACTTGTCCAGCCGCAATCCTTTCGCCTGAGAGTTTCATGCAACAGGTCTGCACTTGCCCCTTCGGCTCCCCAGTCCCCTTGAAGGGGATAAGGGTATCTCTTGCGACCTTCATCCAATAACTCCAGGGTGATTTTCTCATGAAGGGAGACAAAGGTCAACGAGAAGGGATGACAAAAAAAGCGGGGGCAAAAGCCCCCGCAGGTTAGGAACAAAAATTTTCCAACCTCTACCACTTGAGCCCGGTGATGAAGATGTATGCTATGGCAAGGGGAGCCACAACACGGCATACCCAGAGCCAGGCTGTGTATAGGCCGAAGGGTGCTGTGCCGTTGTTCTCCACTTCCTGTTTCGCGCCCTCGGTCCAGAACCAGCCCACGAAGAGGGCTATGAAGAAACCGCCAAGAGGCAGGAGCACGTTGGAAGCGAGGAAGTCGGCTGAATCCAGGAAGTCTCTTCCGGCCAGTTTGGGGATAATGCCAGCGATACCCATCGCCGAGGGGATCCCCAGGAGGAAGATGACTATTCCCATGATCCACGAGGCCTTCGGGCGGCTCCACTTCATCTCGTCGATGAAGTAGGCTGAGACGACCTCGAGAAGGGAAATGGCCGACGTCAGGGCCGCCACGAAGAGAAGAACGAAGAACATGGCCGACCATATGGCCCCTCCGGGCATCTGCCCGAAGACGTTGGGAAGGGTGATGAAGGTCAACCCAGGGCCGGCACCCGGCTCGACACCGAAGGCGAAGACGGCGGGAAATATGACAAGACCCGCCAGGAAGGCGACCATCGTGTCGAGGAAGCAGACCTGCATTGCAGCGCCGGGAAGGGTCTCCTTCTTGCCCAGGTAGCTTCCGTAGGTGATTATGCATCCCATCCCGAGGGAGAGTGAGAAGAATGCCTGGCCGAGGGCGGCGCCGAGAGCCCCGCCGGTGAGCTTGCTGAAGTCCGGCTTCAGATAGAAGTTGATGCCCTCTCCGGCACCGGGGAGCGTTACCGAACGGACGATAAGGATCAAAAGCAGCACGAAGAGCGCCGGCATGAGTACCCTGCAGTACTTCTCAATGCCTCCGCCGATACCCTTGTAGACGATATAGATGGTGATCGCCATGAACAGCGCCTGCCAGGCTACAACCTGGGGCAGGTTGGTAACGAAAGCCCCGAATTCAGCCCCAGCGTCCGCCTGCATGAGGCCTGTGAAGGATTTGATCACGTAGGCCATTGTCCAGCCGGCGATGACACCGTAGTAGGAGAGAATGATAAAGCCGGCGATAACTCCCATCCAGCCCACGATGGGCCACATGCCGCCCTTGATCTTTCTGAAGGACCCGACGGCGTTGAGCTGCGCGTTACGGCCGATGGCCATTTCAGCAAGCATTACGGAGAATCCGATAACAAAGACAAGAGCTACATAGACCAGGACAAAAGCAGCTCCCCCGTACTGACCCGTGATGTAAGGAAAACGCCAGATGTTCCCCAGCCCGATGGCAGATCCGGCACAGGCCAGGATGAATCCCAACTTGGTACCCCACTGTTCGCGTTGCGTTCCGTTGCTCATGCTAACCCTCCTCTTGATACTGGGCTTTGACTGCCAGCAAATGGACCCTTGATGCTAAACGGAACTTCCCTTATCGGCGTTAACACCCCCTTCACTTTGCTTCATAATCTTGATGTAATTATAAAGCCGTCCAATTTTTTTGGCAATCGGCCCTTGAGTCCTTCGGGATGCAGAGGAAGGGCCGGGAAGCCAGGTAAATTTTGCGCATTATATTACAAATAGAAAAACAGTCAATCCGCAAGGTAATTCAGAAAATTCCTCCCATGTTAAACAAGAGTCAGCTTAATTCCACCGCCTGTAGACCTCGGGTCTCCATGACGAGACCACCCTGTGTTCCCTTCTGGCTGAATCAACCCTGGAAAGATCAAGGACTACCCTCTGGAAGCGGGGCGCGTCGTCCATGTGGAGAATGACGTCTCCAAAGGGGTCCACCACCAGGCTCTGGCCTCCGAAGAATGAGTTCCTGCCCCTGTCGCACCTGTTGACCCCAACCACGAAGACCTGGTTCTCGATGGCCCTGGAGAGCAGGAGAGCTCTCCAGAACCTGATAAATTCTGTCTTCCATGCGCCAGGCACGAAGAGGATCCTCGCCCCTCCCGAAGAAAGCCGCCTTGCCAGTTCGGGAAACTCCACGTCGAAGCAGATCAGGATCCCGCAGGGGACCCCTCCCAGATCGAAACGGCCCGGGGAGACGCCTGGGGAGAGAATATTGGGTTCATCCAGACCTGGGTAGAGGTGGACCTTGTCGTATCGAAAGGAAACCTCTCCGTCGGGAGAAAAGACGAGGCACCTGTTCCTTGGCCCCGCCTCGGTCGATATGGCCATGCTGCCGGCTATGATCCATGTCTCGTTCCTGAAGGCAGCATTTGCGATCGATCCTACAAGAGGGTTATCTTCCGAAATAAGGACCTGGGAA
Organism: Synergistaceae bacterium; assembly: GCA_012729145.1. Taxonomy (GTDB): domain Bacteria; phylum Synergistota; class Synergistia; order Synergistales; family Thermovirgaceae; genus 58-81. The sequence goes on from JAAYDT010000068.1 coordinate 17,188, forward strand.
CCTAGAAGGGGGAACGCAACGTTCCAGAGCTCCGGAAGGACCAGAACATCGCACCCGGCCCTGGCAGCGTCGCGGATCTGGCCGAGGACATATCTGGCGTTTTTGGCCGCATCATCGCGGATCACTTCAAGCTGAAGGATGCCAACCCTGGGATTATCCATCCCCCACCTCCATTCTGTTAGACTACATCTTGAGGCACGAACGGGCAAGTTCAATGATAAACTTGAAAGGTTCAGCTACAGGGATCCGTTCATGGCTGTCTTCAAAGGAGTGGGATGACAATGTGTCTGGCGGTTCCGCACAGGATAATCGCATTGAGAGCCACGAACAGGGCCTTGGCCCTTGCGGGGGCGGTGGAGACCGAGATCAGGACCGACCTTGTCCCCGGTCTCGGGGAGGGTGATCTAGTGCTTGTCCATGCCGGTTTCGCGATCGAGAGGCTCCTCCCTGAAGAGGGTGAGGAGCTTGAAAGACTGTGGGAAGAGGTAAGGGAGCTTGCAGGTCCGCAGACCCGATGACATGAGAGAACGCATCCGGATGCTTTCTGGAGCCCTCAGGGGGCTTGCTGATCGCCCTGTCAAGGTGATGGAGGTCTGCGGCACCCACACCGTTTCCATTTTCAGGCAGGGATTAAGGGCCCTTTTGCCCCCCGACGTGGAACTGGTGTCGGGCCCGGGGTGCCCCGTCTGCGTCACGTCACAAGGTGAGATAGATGCCGCCGTCTCCCTGGCGGGGCTAAGCGGGACGACGGTCGCGACTTACGGAGACATGCTCAAGGTCCCCGGAAGCGGGACAACCCTGGAGGAAGAGAGGTCCAGAGGAGCGGACATAAGGGTGGTAACATCGGCCGATCAGGCCCTTTCAATGGCAAGGGGCGACCGAAAGCGCAACGTAGTCTTCGTTGCCGTCGGGTTTGAGACAACAGCCCCTGCCACGGCATCGGTCGTGATCGATGCCGTACGTGAGGACCTGGACAATTTCATGGTCCTCAACCTGCACAAATCGGTCCCGCCTGCCCTGGAAGCACTTGCCTCGGACCCGGAGGTGAAACTCGACGCACTGCTCCTGCCAGGACACGTAAGCGTGATAACAGGGTTGGAACCCTACCGGTTCCTTCCTGAAAAGTATGGTATTGCCTGTGCCGTGGCGGGGTTCGATGCCGAAGATATCATGCTGGCCCTGGTCGAGGTGACAAAACAGGTCCGGAAACAGGAACCCCTTGTCGCATCACTTTACGGTCGTGCCGTGAGACCCCTCGGGAATACCGAGGCCAGGAGCGTGATGGAGAAGGTATTCACCATGAAAGACGCCTCCTGGAGGGGGCTTGGGGTCATACCGTCCTCGGGGTATTCTCTCAGGGAAGAGTTCTCCCGCCTGGATGTCCTTGAAAGGCTGGGGATGACCGTTAATTCGACCCTGCCGCCGGAAGGATGCATGTGTGGAGAGGTCCTCAAGGGACTCATCGACCCGCCATCGTGCGGGCTCTTCGGAGCTTCGTGCACACCCGTTCACCCCGTCGGCCCCTGCATGGTATCTACCGAAGGCAGCTGCGCGGCCTTTTACCGTTTCCAGAGAGGGAGGAGAACAGACTGGGAGCACTTACCATAGGACACGGGGCAGGCGGAAGCCTGACCCAGGAGCTTATTTCACTGATAACGGGGCATTTCGATGCCAACCCCAGGGCTGACGGCGAGGACTGCGCGATCCTCCCCGACGGTTTTGCTGTGACCATTGACGGGTACACCGTATCTCCTCTCTCCTTCAACGGCGGAGACATCGGGAAACTCTCGGTCTGCGGGAGCGCCAATGACCTGTCGGTAAGGGGTGCAAGACCTCAATACCTGGCTCTGGGAGTCATCGCCGAAGAGGGTCTCCCCATCAGAGAACTGATGACTTACATGGAGAGCGCTGCCAACGTTTGCAGGTCCCTTGGCATCGAACTCGTAACTGGCGACAGCAAGGTAGTCCCCAGAGGGCAGGTGGACGGGCTCTTCCTGTCGACCTGCTGCATAGGAAGAACAACACAAACGACCCCGCTGGGAGCTGCGAACCTTAGACCCGGCGACAGTATAATCCTCAGCTGCCCGCCCGGAATGCACGGAGCCACTATCGCCGCCCACAGGTACGGCCTGAAGGTCAGGGGGCTCTCCTCGGACTGCGCTGCACTCTGGCCGATGATTGAGCCTTTACTCCCCGTTCCGGGTCTCCGCTGCATGAGAGATTGTACTAGGGGCGGGCTCGGCACGGTTCTCTGCGAATGGTCAGAGGCAGCCGGCCTTGGGATAGAGATCGATGAAGAGATGATACCCTGGGACGAGGCTACCCTCTCTGTTTGCGACATCCTGGGTTTCGACCCCCTTCACATGGCGGGGGAGGGATGCGCAGCCATTGCCGTATCCGGCGAGGATCCCGACAGGGCGTTGGGGCTACTGAGAGCCCACAGCCTCGGAGAGAGGGCCTCTGTAATTGGCCGTGTGACGGAAAAGCACCAGGGGATGGTAGGGATCAGGACAGTCTCAGGGGGAACACGTCTGGTTGACAGACCCGTAGGTGAACTCCTTCCAAGGATATGTTGAAAACCCAAAAACCAGGCGGCAGGCTACAGTCGTCAGGCAACAGAATAGTCAAGGACGTTAACGGTCAACAGTGAACGGAAGGATCAAAAACAAACCTCTCACGCTTACTTCTCACGCATCTCGCTGTCCTCATCCTACCCCAACCCCATTATCCTTGTCGCGATGCCGAAGTAGACCAAAAGCCCCACCACGTCTACGACGGTAGTAATGAATGGCCCCGAAACTATAGCCGGATCGAACCGCAGGGCCCTGGCCGCAAAGGGCAGAATGACACCGGCAAGGTTGCCTATCAGCACCACGGCCACGAGGGAAACGGCAACCACTACTGCGACATCAGTTCCCGTTCCGAGAGTAATGGCCCTGAACACGCCAAAGAGAGCGAGGGCTGCGCCAAGCATAAGCCCTGTAAAAGCCTCACGCATGAAAACCCTGCCTATGTTGCCCCACTCGATCTCACCCAGGGTCATGCCCCTTATCATCAGGGTGGAGGATTGTGTCCCCGTGTTGCCTCCGCTGTCTATGAGAAATGGTATGAAAAATGTCAGGGCAACCACGCTCTGTATAGAAGACTCGTGATATTTAAGCATCGACGATGTCAAAGCCTGGGTTAGAATACATACCATAAGCCATGTCAGTCTTTTCCCTGCGAGGGTGAATACGCCCGTGTCGAGGTACTTCTCATCGATGGGCTGGATACCGGCCATGCGTTCAAAGTCCTCGGTGGCCTCCTCCTCGACTATGTCCAGAACGTCGTCGAAGGTCACGATCCCCACAAGACGGTCCTCAAGGTCGACCACCGGAATCACGTGAAGGTCGTAACGCGACATCAGCCGCGCCAGCTCCTCCTGGTCCATGGTGGTCCTTACGTGAACAGGGTCATCGTCCATCAGGTCCGATATCAGCGTCTCAGGCTGCGCAAGGATGATGTCCTCAAGGTCAACCACGCCTTTCAGGCGCCTCTCCCTGTCCATGACAAAGCAGGTGTATATGGTCTCCTTGCTACGGGCTTGCCTGCGGATGTGCTGCAACGCATCAACAACCGTCATCGACGCCTTCAGACCTATGTACTCGGCCGTCATGATCCTGCCCGCCGAGTCCTCCGGGTAGTTCAGCAGACGGTTCGCTATCTTCCGCTCCTCCGGCGAAAGATGCTGCATCAGCTTTTTCACTGTCTTCGCAGGAAGTTCGTCAAGAAGGGCCGTCCTGTCGTCGTCGGACATTTCCTCGATGATCTCCGCCGCCTCCTCCTCGGTAAAGCTCGCCAGAAGTTCCTCACGCCCGGAACCCTCCATGTGCTCGAAAACCTCTATGGCAAGATCCTTCGGCAACAGACGGAATATGAGCACCATCTTCGCACGCGGGCTACCCACAAGCATCTCGCTTATGTCGGCAGGCTCCATCGTCGACAGCGCTTCCTTGGTCTCGGGGAAACGGTGCTCCTGAAGCAACCTTTCAATGTGGCTGTATAGACGGTCAAGACGCTCTCTCATGGTGGCTGCACCCCCGGTATGCGGCCTCCTGCAAAACAAACACAACAGGGCTTGAAAGCACCAAAAAGGCTACTTCAGGCCAGGCAGGTCAGCCTGCGTATGGTCTCAGTACAGTTATGTTCACGAGGGCGACTTGCGCGGCGGACAGGTCGTTCTTGCCGCTGCCGGGAGGGGCGGTGCGTGAGGATAACTTCCGCTATCTCTCTCCGGCGTTCACCCCCTCTTTTTCCTTACCTGTGCTTTTGCATTGCGGTCCGCTACTTTGGCTTTCTTCCATTTACATCTCCCCGGTCAGTAGTCTCGATCAATGCTATAACAACAGCTCTCCAGGGTCAACAAAAAGGGCGGGGCGCTCCGGGCGCCCCGCCCTGGTCTCTGATCATCTGGATCAGACTTTCTTTACATCTCCAGAGAGAGCCTTTCTATCGAAAGACTTCTGCCTGTGCCCCCGTCGATCTCTACCACAACCGCGTCCATCTTCAGATCGGTCTTGCATACCTCGAACTTGGTGGGCATGCCGGTCAGAAAACGGTTGATGATGGCGTCCTTCTCCATTCCGATAACCCCACCGTGGCCACCGGTCATACCCACGTCTGAAATGAAGGCCGTTCCGCCACTCAGGATCGCCTCATCGGCGGTCTGAACATGAGTATGGGTGCCGAGCACTGCGGAGACCCTTCCGTCAAGGTAGAGCGCCAGGGCACGTTTCTCCGATGTCGCTTCGGCATGTACATCCACCAGGACCGGCAGCCCCTCCATCCGCAGGAGCTCCTCATCGGCCCTTCGGAAGGGGCAGTCGATGGGCTGCATGAAGACCCTCCCCTGAAGGTTCAGGATCCCCAACTTAATGCCCTTTTTCTCGATCACCATCGAGCCGTTGCCCCGGGTTGACGGCGGATAGTTGGCCGGTCTGACCAGCCGATTTTCCGCGTCCAGAAGTGCAAAGGCCTCCCTGTTGTCCCAGATATGGTTCCCGCTTGTCATGGCGTCCAGACCTTGCCGGAAAAGCTCTTCCATGACCTTCTCGGTCAGTCCGAACCCTCCGGCCGCATTCTCAACATTCGCAATTATGAGGTCGAATGGACCCCATTCGGCTTTTGCCCTGGGAAGAAGACCCGAAAGGGCCTTCCTTCCGGGATTGCCGACAATATCTCCCACAAAAAGGACCTTCAATGCTTTCACCTACTTGGCGAACTCCACGGAACGCGTCTCCCGGATAACTATTACCTTGATCTGCCCGGGATATTTCATCTCGCTTTCGATCTTCCTGGCGATGTCGTAGGCCAGTTTGTGAATTGCCCCGTCATCGAGGCTGTTCGGGGCAACCATTACTCTTATCTCCCGCCCTGCCTGGATGGCATAGGCCTTGGTAACACCCTTGAAGGTCTTGGCAAGGGTCTCCAGTGTTTCCAGCCTCTTGATGTAGGATTCCAGGCTCTCCCTCCTGGCCCCAGGCCTAGAGGCGCTGACCGCGTCAGCCGCTGACACGATGACATCGTAAACGGAGGTCATCTCCTGGTCTTCATGGTGAGCAGCCACAGCGTTCACTACCTCGGGGATCTCCCCGAACCTCTTGGCCAGGTCCCGGCCGATTAGGGCGTGGGGTCCTTCCACCTGGTGATCTACGGCCTTCCCGATATCGTGGAGAAGGCCTGCCCGTCTGGCCAGGTGTTCATCGATACCCAGTTCAGCTGCCATGATCCCCGAGAGGTGAGAAACCTCAAGGCTGTGGGAGAGCGCGTTCTGTCCGTAACTGGACCTGTACCTCAGCTGACCGACCAGTTTGATCAGTTCGGGGTGCATGGACTTGATCCCCGTTTCGAGCATGGCCTCCTCACCCGCTTCAAGGATCTTTTCCTCAACATCCTTCTGTGCCTTCTCTACGATCTCCTCGATCCTCGCAGGATGGATCCTTCCATCGAGGACAAGCCTTTCCAGGGAGAGGCGGGCAACCTCTCTCCTCACAGGATCGAAACTGCTCAGGGTCACCGCTTCGGGCGTATCATCCACGATAAGGTCGACCCCTGTGAAGGTCTCAAAGGCACGGATGTTCCTTCCTTCCCTGCCAATAATTCTCCCCTTCATTTCGTCAGATGGCAGGGATACCACGCTGACGGACATTTCAGAGGTATGGTCAACAGCACAGCGCTGTATGGCACTTACTACGATCTCCCTGGATTTGCGTTCGGACTCCCTTCTTGCTTTTTCCTCGAGCTCCTTGAGTTTGAGCCCTATCAGGTGCGCAGCCTCTTCTTCCACTTCCTTGAGGAGAACATCCTTGGCCTGTTCCCTTGACATGCCGGCGATCTCCTCCAGGCGTTCCATCTGTTTCCTCCGGACGGACTCGACCTCTTCGAGGCGGACCGACATCTCTTCCTGTCTTCTCCGGAACTCCTCCTCCCTATGGAGTATGGTCTCCATCTTGGAGTCGAGGTTCTCCTCCTTCTGCTCGAGCCTCCGTTCCGCGCGCTGAAGTTCAGCGCGCCTTTCCTTGATCTCACGTTCCGTGTCCTGTCGGAGGCGGTGCATCTCCTCTCTTGCCTCCGTCAACATCTCTCTTTTCCGCCTGTCGGCCTCCTGAAAAGCGTCCTTCAGGAGTTGGTCGGACTGTTCTCTGGTCCCCTTGAGTTTCTTGTCGCTCAGGTATCTGTACACAAGGAAGCCGGCCGAAATGCCGACGGCGAAAGCTGCTGCAAGCATTACAGGCAACATCTGAACATCACTCCTTATTCCGTTGTCAAGTTTCGTGACCTGTCGATCTATTCGGCAGTCGCAATATGCAAAAAAGCGTCCTGATGTATTCTACAGATTAGGAGGTACTATCACAAGCCCGCCGGATCGCTTCCCTGATAACGGAGAAGGTAAAACCTCTCCTGGACAGCCTGCCCCAGGTTTTTTTCGTATCAACTTCTGGCCCCCAATGGCGGATCAGTTCCTCTGCCCTTTCGATCTCGTCCTCAAGGTCGAAGGGGACCATTCTGTCGACAAGGTCCCTCTCAACACCCCTTTTCAAGAGTTCCATCCTCATCCTCTTGAAACCCAGCTCTCTATGGGTGGAGACGAAGAGCTCGCAGTAGCGCCGGTCGTCTATCAATCCCGTCTCCTGCATTTCATCGCAGATCCTGTCTGCTGCAATTTCCATGGCTCCTCTGGCCAGGATCTTCCTTTTGAGCTGCATTCTGGTCAGCTCGGATCTGTACACCAGCCTTGTAGCGTACTCCGTCAAGCTTTCGTGGCTTTCATCCTTCATCGCCACTCACGCCGTCCCGGCAAGCCTGAGTTTGGCTCCCAGCTTCCTGAAGACCTCCCTGCGAAGATCAGGGAAACCGGATAAAGATGGATCCGACCGTACAAGAGAAAAGGCATCCTCCCTCGCCTCCTCCAAAAGGCGCCTGTCCTTGACCAGATCGGCAATACGGAAATCTGTTATGCCATGCTGCCTTACTCCGCATATCTCACCGGGCCCCCTGAGGATCAGGTCCTTCTCGGCTATCCTGAACCCGTCCGATGAGGAACACATGACTTCGATCCGGGCCCTGCCTTCGTCGGTACCCGGCCTTCCCACGAGAAAACAGGAACCTGCCGAACTGCCCCTCCCCACTCTCCCCCTAAGCTGATGGAGCTGCGAGAGGCCGAAACGATGAGCATCCTCGACCACCATTACCGTCGCCTCGCTCACATCAAGACCCACCTCCACGACGGTCGTGGATACAAGGATCGATATGTCTCCGCCTGCGAACGCCTCCATCGTCTCCTCTCTCTCCTCCGGAGAGATCTGGCCGTGAAGGATGCCGACCTTCTCTTCCGGGAAACGTTCCGCAAGGATCTCGTGGCGCCTTATTACGGGCATAAGGGGGAGTTTCTCGCTTTCCTCGATCACGGGGCATACCCAGTAGACCCTCCCCCCCCGGGCCATCTCTTTTGCAATGAATTTCATCAGCCTCGGGTCGTCGGGGTCGTGAAGGTGCCTGGTCACCGTTGGTATCCTTCCCGGGGGAAATTCATCGATCACGGAGAAGGCCAGGTCCCCGAAGACAGAGAGGGTCAGGGTCCTCGGTATGGGAGTGGCGGTCATTACAAGAACATGGGGATGGTCTCCCTTTCCTGCGAGGGCCCCCCTCTGGAGTACCCCGAACCTGTGCTGCTCGTCTACGACCACTGCGGCCAGGCTCCCGAACCTGACCGTTTTCTGGATCAGGGCGTGGGTCCCCACCACGATACAGGGTTCCCCCGACGCGATCTCCTCGAGGATCTCCTCTCTCCGTGAGCTTGGAAGAGACCCCACAAGAAGGTGGACCGGGACACCCAGTGCCGATAGCCAGTCCGTCAACCTCCGGTGATGCTGCCTCGCCAGGATCTCCGTCGGGGCCATGATCACTCCCTGGAAACCGCTGTCAGCTGCAGCCAGCAGGAATATCAAAGCCACTACTGTCTTGCCTGAACCTACATCCCCCTGGAGAAGCCTGTTCATTGGAATGTTCCCCGAGCTGTCCCGGGCAAGCTCGCTTAATACTCTCTCCTGGGACCCGGTCATCGGGAAGGGAAGGACCTCAGCAAGGAATCGTTCCATCAGAGGTCCTTTCCACGTAAGGGGTTTCCCCTCAGTGTCCTCCATGTAGCCCTGCTTTCTTATCGCCAGGGCCACCTGAAGGAGAAAGAGCTCCTCGAAGGCAAGCCTTTTTCTTGCCCGGGCCCACTCCTCTCTCCCCGTAGGGAAGTGCATCTGGGAGATGGCCGTCTCCAGGGGGGTGAGACCTTTGGCCTCCCTTATGAATTCAGGAAGGGGATCGGTGAGATCCCCCGGAAAGGAGCCTATTGTCTCGGATACCAGTCGGCGCAACCACTTCTGGTATATTCCCTCGGTCCCCGGGTAGACGGGGACTATCGTCCTCTGGCCAGGGGAGCCATCCTCCCCGGCAATGATCTCGAATTCGGGGTTGGTGAACTGCAAAAAACCTCCCCTTCTGTCCACCTTGCCGAAGAAGGAAGCTTTTGAGCCCGGCAGCAGGATCTTTTCCAGGCCCCTCCTGTTGAACCAGACCGCCTGGGCCAGGGTGGAACCGTCGCTTAGAAGAGCTGTCACCAGGGACAGATTCCTCTTCCTTGTAGGTTTCCTCTCTATAGCCACTACGCTGGCGACAGCGGAGGAGAATGACCCTGCCTGAAGGGACGCCAGGGGCGCTGCTACTCCCCGGTTCTCGTAACGGCGGGGGAAGAGATACAGGAGGTCCTCGATGGTCTGTACGCCAAGCCTGAGAAGCCGGGCAGCCCTTGCGGGCCCGACACCTTTCAGGAATCTGACGGGAGAGTCCCTGGTCAGGGCCTCCGTCACCGACAGTCCTCCCTCTCCTTTTCGTTTTCACTCTCATCGGCCGGAGCCTCCAGCGATTTCAGCATAGATCCGAATTTGGCAAGAAGTCCCTTGAATTCTGCTACGAACTGGTACCTGATCTGCCTGAGCCTCTCTATATCCCGCTTGTGGGCATCCACCCTGTCCTTGGCACCGATGACGATCTTGTGGGCCTGGGCTTCAGCCTCGGCTATGATAACCTCCGCTTTGCTCTCGGCGCTGCTCACCCTCTCCTCGGCGCTCTTCTGCGCAAGCACCAGGGCCTCCTGCAGAGACTGCTTAAGTTCTGTATACTCCCTGACCTGCTCGTCAAACCTGGAGAGCTGGACTTCCAGGGTCTTGATCTTCTCAGAGTAGATCTGCAGGCTTCCAGCAACTTTTTCAAGAAATTCTTCGACCTCTTCGGTGTTGTAGCCTCTCATGGCCTTGCTGAAACTGATCTTTTCGACATCAAGAACGGTCAAAATATCTGACATGGCATTCCCTCCCCGCCTGCCCCTCTTAAAATGCCACGGGGTCAGTATTTTCTTCTGCCGAAGATCGCGCTTCCGATCCTCACCATGGTGCTCCCTTCCATCACGGCATACTCGAAGTCGTCGCTCATTCCCATGGAGAGGACCGGGAGATCGATCCCCAACCTGGACCTCAGCCTGTCCCGAAGTTCCCTCATCGATGCAAATAGCGACCTGGTCCCCCTCTCATCGAGACCGAGGGGGAGGACCGTCATCAGACCCTTCAGATCGAGAGTTGTACTTCTCTCAAAAAGACCCTCTGCCAACAAAGGGAGATCCTCCCTTGATACACCGTACTTATCGGGGTCCTCTCCGATGTTCACTTCCAGGAGAACATTCATCCTTCGTCCCAGGGAAAGACATGCCTTTTCAAGAGCTGAAGCAAGCTCCAGGGAATCCACGCTCTGGATACAGCTGAAGATCTCGGCGGCTTTCCTTGCCTTGTTCCTCTGGAGATGTCCCACGAGATGCCATGGAACGGATGATCTCGGGGCGGAGAGATCCCATTTCAAAAGAGCTTCCTGCACCCTGTTCTCTCCAAGGGCATCCACGCCGCAGAGAGCGGCCTCTTCCATCTCTTCTGCAGAACGGGTCTTGGTTACCGCCACGATACTTACAGCATCTCCATCAAGGCCCATTTTTCCTGCCGCCCTTGCTATCCTCTCCCGGAGGGAGTCAATGTTGTCAGCGATACCTCTCACCAGATCCTTACCTCCCCCTCTGAGGCGTCCGACCCGGATGCGATCACCAGATCCCCCGGGGCCAGGCCCCTTTCTACCAGAAACCGTCTGCCGGATACGGGGACACCTGTTACCTCAACGGCTACTGACCGGTCACCTGTAACCAGGAACACCATCTTCTTCCTCTCCCTGAGGGTGACAGCACTCTCCGGGATGAGCACTCCCCTTGCGTCCTTTACGTGGAGCAGGTAAGAGACCCTCCTCGAAACGATCTCTTTCTCTGAAAAGAACGGAAAGGTCAGGTAGACCTTGATGGTCGGGCCGAGGTCGTTCACGGCCCGGACCTCAGCCCTGAAGGGGAGATCGGAGGCTGATCTCTTAACCTCTATGTAGTCCCTTTTGGATGGGTCCCAATCAAGGGCTGATCTCTCCAGGTAGGCCACACATCTCAGCGACTGGGGCTGGGGGATGAACTTGCCGATGCCGCCCCCCGATGGGACCTTCTGACCGTCATCAAGGAAACGGAGCGGACCCGGATCGGGCAGCCTGGAACTCCCCGGCCATATGGACCCGTAGGTCCAGCTGCCCTCCGATCCGTCGAGGGAGGCAATGAAATACCCCGGACCAGGAGCCTTTACCTGTCTCCTGCCTTCGGCAGCCTCCACCTCTGCGATCAGGTCACCCTTTGCACAGTAGACTGGCCCCCTCCCGAGGGGGAAGGATACCGTCCCGTCGGCAGGCGATGTCAGGGTGATCTCCTCCCATATCAGTACCCCCTCCAGCGGGACGTCGAGGGGTATGACCACGGGTTCAGCCACGGCAAGCTCCGGCCGGAGGCGGAAGTAACGGTCCCACCAGGCCTTATATACAAGGACCGCTCCGACCACTATGCAGGCAGTGAGGAAGTAGTAGAGAACTTTAGTCGCGGTTTTACTTTCCATGTTTTTATCATAACACTCCACCGGACCCTTTTTTAAAGCCCTTCCCTCTTCAGAGCAGGATCCCTGTCAGCCCAGGGATCCCATCTGTCACAGCCCAGGCCCCTTCCCTCAGAAGGATCTCCCGGTTGCGTCCACCGGAGGTAACGCCTATGAACCTGACCCCGGAACGTCTCGCCGCTTCAGCATCGATCTCGGAATCGCCTACCAGGAAAGCCTCTCCCGCTTCACTTCCAAGGATCTTGAGTGAAAGCCTTACGGGTTCGGGGTCCGGCTTCGGGTTTTTCACGTCCTCCAAACCGACGACGGAGAGAAAGAACTCCTTCAGACCTGAACTCTCAACGGCAGGGACCAGTCTTTTCCTGTTCGATACCACACCAAGGGCGAGGCCCTCTTCCCGTAGCCTGGACAGGGTCTCCCGTGTCCCGGGGAAGGCATCCATCCTTTCATACTCCAGCGGGACCAGGTGTTCACGGTAATGATCGATCCATTCAGGGTCGAAGTGACCCCATAGCATCTCCATGGCATGGACCATGGGGTATCCTATGGTCCTGACCACTTCCTCACGGGACACCTCGGCGAGACCGAAGAAAAGGGCCAGCCTGTTGAGGCAGTAGGTAATACCTATGCTGCTGTCCACCAGGGTCATGTCGAAATCGAAGAGGACAGCACCTTTCACGCCCTGTTTCCCAACGGAGGCTGACGGGTCCATTAAAGCCTTCACTTTCCAGGGTCCAACCGGTTCATCAGGTCCAGACCTCTTGCCAGCCGGGTGACGTTCTCCGCCACGGACCTGGCCACGCCCATAAGGGCCTCGTCAGTGACCCCACCTATGTGTGGCGTAAGTGTGACAGCGGAGTTCTCAAGCAGGGGATCCTCCGGATCGGCAGGTTCATCCCAGAATACATCAAACCCCGCCCCGGCAAGGTGTCCCCGGCCCAGTGAACTCTCCAGTGCTGTCCGGGATACCAGTTCGGACCTGGCCACATTGATCAGGTAGGAACCTGGATCCATGGAACTGAAAAAATCCTCGCCAGCGATCCCCCTGGTGTCTTCGTTGAGCTCCAGGGAGAGTATGACGAACCTGCACCCCGGCAGTGCATCCTGCAGGCGGTCGAGGGAGCAGAAACTGTCAAGACCCAGGGAGCCGAATGACCCTCGTTCGGTCCTGTTAACCCCGGTGACATCCATGCCCATCCCCTTCAGCCTGGTAACAATGTTCCGACCGACGTTCCCCAGGCCTATCACGCAGGCCCTCTTTTTCCACAGAGCCACACCCTGGGGCGAGAAGAGCCTTCTTTTGCGGATGCTCTCCTGGCATCTTCCGAACCTCCGGGAGAGCAGGAGCATGTGCATCAGCGCTATCTCTGCGACCCCTTCGGCATTGCCTGTCCCTTCCGAAGGTACGTTGCACACATCTATGCCCTTCCGGAAACAGGCTTCCAGGTCGATCCTTTCAACACCTACTCCCCACTGGTGGACGAGCCTGAGCCTCGAGGCTCCCCTGATAAGCTCTTCGTCGACATCCAGGGGACCGGTGACCAGGACATCTGCCATTCTTATCCGGTCCTTGATATCGGACAGGTCGGCCACTTCTATCTCATGCCCCTCAAGGAGCGGTCCGACGATACCCTGGAGTTTCTCGAAGGTCCTTGGGTAAAACAGTATTTTCATCGGTGACGGTCCCCTCTCTGCTGATCGATCCACACACCCTTGTCCCTGGACAGACTTGCAAAGGCCTCATGGGCATGTATGCTCTTGCGGCTTACAACCCTTACCGAATACCAGAGGATCCTGGGGTCATCGTCCAGACGCACCGCAACATCTCTGACCACGTCCTCAACGAACCTGGGGGTATCATATGCCTTTTCGGTTATGAACTTCTCGTCCTCGCTCTTGAGAAGAGTGAGGACCGGGGACGATGCGCCCTCTTCTGCGATTTCGGCCAGTTCCTCGATCCAGACCAGGCGGTCCATCCTGACGGTGATCGTCACTTCTGCTTGCTGGTTGTGAGCCCCCTTTTCAGAGATCTTCCTCGAACATGTGCAAAGGGTGTTCACAGGGACTATGACAGTAAGGGTGAAATCGAACTCTTCCCCGCTTGAGGCCAGGAAGGCCACATCGTATCGGGTCAGGCTGAGCGCCCCGCTTACGGGAGCCTTCCTCACGGCAAAATAGGGGAAGCTGAACCTTATCTCGGCCTGCTCCACATCGAGATGATCCCTCAGGGTCGCGGCGATACGCTCAAGATTCGGCAGTATCACGTGGCCGTTGCAAAAGTTAGGGATCTCAATAAAACGACTCATATGTATCCACCTTTAGTCCCTGGAGAGAGAGACGGACATCTCCACCTTAGCTAAAGCGTGCTGGATCTTTTCGTTCCGGTCCCTGACCTCGATCGGGTAGGCCAATCCTGTCACACCTACGCTGTCGACGGGAATGTTCCGGATATCACCCTCGCTCTGTACATCCCGCGTAAGGAAGGCACCCCTCCGATCTGTAATTACCCCTTCTCCTGTGTCTCGGGGGTCTTGCTGTTCTCGGACCCCTTCCCTGACGGCTTCCCGGGGGAGCGGTCCCAGAGATCCAGGCTCTCCTGGCCCGGGGGCAGATCGGGGTCGATCCCCAGAAGAGTCCTCATCTGAAGGGCGTTCCTGACAGCATTGTCTCGGAAGCAGTTGTTGAACATCAGGAAGACTCTGCCGACCTCTTTTGCCAGGGCTTGGGCCCTCTCGCTGAAAGGTCCAAGTTCGGATATATCGTACAGATAGTTGAAGCGCTCCGCCACCTTGGCCTCCCTTTTATTCCACGCTACAGTGTTCCTCCCGTGGAACCTCATCACCGTGCCCCATGTTGCGGTAATATGCCATTCGGGAGGGACCGTCCACTCAAGCCTGGGTTCATCCACAGCGGTAAAGGCCATGTTCTGGTCTCTCAGAAGGTCCATGAATCTTTCCCTGTTCCCCTCTTCGAGCCAGGAGTTGTGTCTTACCTCTATGGCCACCCTGGCAGGGGCCGCCAGTTTCCCTATCCTTTTGAACCAGTTCAGGTTCTTTTCAGAATAAACCACCCACGGGGGGAACTGGAATAGCAGGTAACCAAGCCTGTTCATGCTGTTGAGTATCAGGACCC
>JAAYDT010000069.1 GCA_012729145.1 Synergistaceae bacterium
CCCAGGAAGACCGGTACCGCCTCGGGGCCGAGTGGCTCCAGCCTTTCGAAGGCGAACTTGATCTCCGAGGGCCTGCCGAAACTCCGAGGCGGTTTTACAGATTCTACTTTGGCGATGACCCTGGATCCCCTGGGAGCTACCAGATAGCCTTCCACGGCAAGGTCCTCCTCGAGCTTGAGCCTCACAACATCTCCGGCGACAGCGCTCTTGGGAGAGACCCTGTCGACGAAGGTGGCCTTGAAGACGAGGTTTGCGGGGATATTCACATCCTGCCACGCAAGCTGGCCCGGGAAGAGCAAAGAAAGGAGCCTTTCCAACCTCATGGCGAGGGGTCGACCCTCCCCCACTTCACCCTCCAGCTGCCGCTCTATCTCCGCGATCCTCCTGGCCATGGATAGGTCGGGTCTCACCTCGTGAGCAATGGCCCACTCTGCCAGCCCGGTCTTGAAGACCATTGAGGGCTGGCCCAGGGTCCCGTTCTTCACGAAGTTGAGCAACCCCATCTGCCTCTCTGATATGCTCCCCGGAAGTTCACGTCCGAAAAGGTCCGTCTCCATTTTGGCGAGCCTCTGGATTATCCCTCCGGCTCCCCTCTCTCCGTGGATCATGAGGTCTATCTGGTCCTGCATCTGCTCAGGTGTATCGATATCCTGTCCCCAGGAAGCTCCTGCAAAAGCAAGGGACAGCAGCAGGAACACGAATACCGCAGCAAAGGATCTCCTGGACATCATTCTTCACCCTCCTTTTCTTTTTCCTGCGCCCTTTTACGGGCGGCCCCAATAAAGCCTACGAAGAGCGGATGAGGACGCACGGGCCTCGACTTCAGCTCGGGGTGGAACTGAACTCCCACGAACCAGGGGTGATCCTCGATCTCTATGATCTCCACCAGATCGCGCCCCGGACAAAGACCGGCCATTCGCATCCCCTTCGAAGACATCAGTTCCCTGTAGTCGTTGTTGAACTCGTACCTGTGCCTGTGTCTCTCTTTCACAAGTCTCTCACCCCCGTAAGCTTCAAAGGAGAGCGATGAAGGGTCAAGCTCACAGGGGTACTCTCCCAGCCGCATGGTACCCCCAAGGTCCTTAAGGCCCTCCTGTTCAGGCATGAGGTGAATGATCGGGTCGGGCGTCTTTGGGTCCATCTCCACGCTGTGCGCGGCAGAGATGCCGCAGACATTCCTTGCGAACTCCACCACCGCGATCTGCATCCCAAGGCAAAGACCCAGGTAGGGTATCTTCCTCTCCCTGGCATACCTGGCAGCCATGATCTTCCCGGCCACACCCCTGGACCCGAACCCACCGGGCACAAGGATCCCATGGACGCCATCGAGGAGGGATATCCCCTCCTTTTCAACATCTTCAGCCTCCACGTGCCGGATCCTGACCCTCACCCGGTTGGCCGAACCCGCATGAGAGAGGGCCTCGACAACGCTCAGGTAGGCATCCTTGTGGCTCACGTACTTTCCTACCATTGCCACCTCTACGACGCGCTCGGGGTTCTCGCAGGACTGAACGAACTCCTTCCAGTCCTCCAGGGCCGGCTCCTGTTTGGGCTCAAGCCCCAGCTTTCTCATTACCAGGCTGTCGAACTGCTGTTCGTAAAGCTGAAGGGGTATCTTGTAGATGGAAGATACATCGATGGCCTCCACTACCGCTTCCCTTGGGACACTGCAGAAGAGGGCTATCTTCTCCTTGATGTCGTTCCCCAGGTGGGTCACGGACCGGCAGACTATCACGTCTGGCTGGATCCCAAGGCGGCGGAGTTCGTGTACGCTGTGCTGGGTGGGTTTCGTCTTGAGCTCTCCCGCAGCCGCGATGTAGGGGACCAGGGTGACATGGCAGTAGAGGACGTTCTCCTTTCCCACGCGGTTGGCCATCTGGCGGATCGCCTCGAGGAATGGCTGCCCCTCGATGTCGCCGACGGTGCCCCCTATTTCGGATATCACAACGTCGACCCCGTTATCTATCCTGAGTACCCTTTCCTGGATTTCGTTGGTTATATGGGGTATTACCTGGACCGTAGCCCCGAGGTACTGCCCTGACCGTTCCCGGGAGATGACTGAGGAATATACCTTTCCGGTGGTGACAGTATTGTCGCTGGAGAGTGATTCATCGATGAACCGCTCGTAGTGGCCGAGGTCCAGGTCCGTCTCGGCTCCGTCGTCAGTGACGAAGACCTCGCCGTGCTGAAAGGGGTTCATGGTCCCTGCGTCAACGTTGATATAGGGATCCATCTTGATGATCGATACCTTGAATCCCCGGCGTTTGAGAAGGACTCCCAGGGAAGC
>JAAYDT010000070.1 GCA_012729145.1 Synergistaceae bacterium
GGGGGACCCAGGGGGAGTCATCCTCCAGGACAGTGCCCGGTCCTCCGGAAATGACGAGACCAGAGGGTTTCTTCGCCATAACGGCTTCGAGGCTGCTGTCCCAGGGGATGATCTCGCTGTAGACCCCCAGCTCCCGTACTCTCCTTGCGATCAGCTGTGTGTACTGGGAACCGCAATCGATGATTATGATGATCTCTCTCTCCGTGGAAGACAAAAGCTTCACCTCCGTGCCCGACCCGATACGGCCCGGCGATCACAGCACAAGTTTATCAGAATCCGCGCCGAGCGCTCACAATGAAAAAGGGCCCCGCGAGGGGGCCCCGGATATTTTGAAGGACCGTATTAGTAATCCATTCCGCCCATGCCGCCGGGCATCGGGGGCATGTCGCTTTCCTTCTTGGGCTTGTCTGCGATCAGGGTCTCTGTGGTGAGCACCATGGAAGCTATCGACCCGGCATTCTGAAGGGCGCTCCTGGTAACCTTTACGGGGTCGATGATACCGGACTTGATAAGGTCCTCGTACTCGCCGGTAACGGCGTTAAAGCCATGACCCTTCTTGAGGCCGCGAACCTTCTCGACCACGACATCGCCCTGGTACCCGGCGTTGTCTGCGATAAGGTGGATCGGGGACGTAAGGGCCTTCTTGACGATGGTTGCGCCGGTCTTTTCGTCACCGTTGAGCTTCTCGATGAACTTGTCAAGGGGCTCGATGGCGTTGACCAGTGCTACGCCGCCTCCGGCAACGATACCCTCTTCGACGGCAGCCCTTGTCGCGTTGAGGGCGTCCTCGATACGGTGCTTCAGTTCCTTCTGCTCCGTCTCGGTGGCGGCTCCGACCTGGATGACGGCCACTCCGCCGACGAGCTTGGCAAGGCGCTCCTGGAGTTTCTCCTTGTCGTACTCGGAAGTGGACTCCTCAAGCTCGGCCTTGATCTGGGCGGCGCGCTTCCTGATGGAATCGGGATCGCCGGCGCCCTCGACTATGGTGGTCTCTTCCTTGTTCACTCGTACCTTCTTGGCCTTCCCGAGCATGGCGAGGTCGGCGTTCTCAAGCTTGATGCCGATCTCCTCGGAGATGACCTGACCACCTGTCACGATAGCGATATCCTGGAGCATGGCCTTGCGCCTGTCGCCGAAACCGGGGGCCTTTACGGCAACGACCTGCATGGTTCCGCGGAGCTTGTTCACCACCAGGGTCGCAAGGGCTTCACCCTCGACATCCTCGGCGATAATCAGAAGAGGCTTTCCGGTCTGGACCACCTTCTCGAGGAGGGGGACCATATCCTTCACGCTGCTTATCTTGCCGTCGTTGATGAGGATGTAGGCATCATCGAGGTGGGCCTCCATCCGCTCGGGGTCGGTCATCATGTAGGGACTCACGTAGCCCTTGTCGAACTGGAGACCCTCTACCATCTCCAGGGTAGTTCCGACAGTCTGGCTGTCCTCGACGGTTATGACGCCCTCTTCCCCGACCTTCTCCATGGCCTCGGCGATCAGTTCACCCACAGCGTGGTCGTTGGCAGAGATGGCGGCAACCTGCGCGATCTTCTCCCGCTCCTTGACGTTGATGGACATTGACTTGAGCTCGTCTACGACAAGGTCGACAGCCTTCTCTATGCCGTGACGCATTAACATTCCATTTGCACCTGCCGCAACGTTCTTCATCCCTTCAAGGATGACGGCCCTTGCAAGGACAGTGGCGGTGGTTGTTCCGTCACCGGCGATGTCGTTGGTCTTGGATGCGACTTCCTTAAGGAGCTGGGCTCCCATGTTCTCGAAGGGATCTTCCAGCTCGATTTCCTTCGCGATGGTCACGCCGTCGTTGGTGATCGTCGGCGAACCGAACTTCTTCTCCAGCACCACGTTGCGCCCCTTGGGGCCCAGTGTTCCGCCTACCGTATCGGCAACCTTGTTGATACCGCGCTCGAGGGCCCTGCGGGCCTCTTCTCCAAAAGTAAGGATCTTGGGCATTGATTCTTCCTCCTTCCAGGTTCTTCAGAAAAAATATGGGTCCGGACTACTTCTCAAGAATGGCAAGGACATCGCGCTCGCTGAGAATGAGCAGATCCTCGCCGTCGATCTTGACCTCGGTGCCGCCGTACTTGCTGAAAAGGATCTTGTCTCCCGTCTTCACCTCGAGAGGAAGCTTCTGGCCGTTCTCCAGCACCTTCCCGGAACCTATTGCAAGAACTTCACCTTCCTGGGGCTTCTCCTTGACCGTATCGGGGATAACGATCCCCCCCTTGGTCTTCTCTTCCTGGGTCAGCACCTTCACTACCAACCTGTCTCCGAGCGGCTTCAACTTCATTTCAATAACCCTCCCTGCAGACATAAGTTTGAAAATATGTTAGCACTCTCTTGTTGCGAGTGCTAAATGACCGGGAATGATAGTAATTGCCTGCGCCTGCAATCTCAAGGGGTTTGGTTGGCTTTTAGTGGGAAATATTTTTAATAAAAAGGGTTTTTCTGGTTTTTTCTTTGTTTTACTCCGTTTTTAAACTTTTTTAGGTCAAGGGGGCTGAAGGATCGGGAGAGATATCCAGTCCTGAAGGTCCTGACCTTAGAAAACGGTCCAGTCCTGCAGAGGCTATCATGGCCGCGTTGTCGGTACATAGCTCAATGGGGGGGATGAATACGTTGCCCCCGAAGCGTTCCCCGAAAGCTCTTCTTAGAGCTGAGTTGGCCGACACTCCCCCCGAAAGGCAGATCCTCCCTACACCTGTCATCTCCGATGCAAGGACCACCTTGCCAATAAGAGCTTCTACTGCCACTCTCTGAAAGGAGGCGCAGATATCTGCCACTGGTACCTCCTCTTCCTTGCTTCTTATCCTGTTCACTGCCCAGAGAACGGCCGTCTTGAGCCCGCTGAAGCTGAACTCGACCTCAGGGGTGGAGCTCATAGGCACCGGAAAGTCGAAGGACTTCGGATCGCCCGAAGCGGCAAGACGGTCCACCTCGGGGCCGCCCGGATAGGGGAGCCCCAGTATCTTGGCCACCTTGTCGAAGCACTCGCCGGCAGCATCGTCCCTGGTCCTCCCCACCATTTCATAGGCTCCCCAGTCCTTCACCAGTATCACTTCGGTGTGCCCACCAGAGACGATAAGGCAGAGGAATGGAGTTTCGATCCCTTCGTGGGCTATCCGGTTGGCGAATATGTGACCCTCGAGGTGGTTGACCCCTATCAGGGGACACTCCCATGTCTGGGCAAGACCCTTGGCTGTCATCACTCCCACGAGGAGGGACCCCATGAGGCCCGGCCCGTTCGTGACCGCCACCAGCCCCACCCTGCCTGGAGGTTCGTCAACTCCGGCCTCTGAAAGGGCCGCCCTTAAAAGGGGGATAATAACCTCCTGGTGTTTCCTGGAAGCCAGTTCCGGAACAACACCGCCGAAGACTGCATGATCTTTTACCTGGCTGGAGAGCAGGGAGGACCTTACCCGGCCGTCAAAGCCCATAACTGCCACCCCCGTATCATCGCAGCTGGTCTCTATACCGAGGACGACAGGGTCATGACAAGATGATCTCAATGACCGCACCCGGAACACCCCGAACAGGATCCCGAACACCCCTTTGTCCCCTTGCGGAGGGGCGGACCGGATTCATGGACAAAGGTCTTGCCCCCACAGTCTGGACAGCGGGATGGACGGCATACGCTCCGGAATCGCACTCCGCAGGAAGCGCACCGGAAAAGATGGTCTCTGCTCACTTCGCTGGCACGGTCCATTCTACTGAATCCTCCAGGTAGGAAACGACCGTTGCTTTGCCCGGAGAGGCGAATTCAGACGGAACGGCAACGGAAAGGATCCCCAACGTTCCGCTTGGAAGGTCCCCTTCAACGATAAAAGCCTTGTCGGTCAGGATGTCCTTTCGCTCCAGGCTCCTTCCCCCTATGGAGATGTCTCCGGGATCGAAGCTCCAGGGTTTGTTGGCTTCGTAGCGGATTATGAAAAGGATCCTGCCCTTGACATCTTCAGTCCCCCAGTGACGGGAATACCATGAGAGCCAGTCAGATGGCATATCCCCTTCTCTTATGGCATGGGCCAGTGTCTTGTCCACGTAGATGAACTCCATCTTTCCCCTCGCCCCGATCACCATATTGCCCAAAACCTGCCCCTCGGGGTAAATAACAACGGTCCGCTCCTGAACCAGCGTCTCCAGGTCCGCAGAAAAAGCCGCTATTGAAGCGGCCAGAAGGAACAGGGCCATCAAAAAAACAATTGGTTTCTTCATAGAAAAACCTCCTTTGCATCTCTCATTTATCTGGGAACAAACAAAAACATTCTTGCCTTGTCCGTTGTGTGATCCTGATCTTGACCAGATCTTTTGTTTTTTTGCCCTGATTCTATCTGGTTCCGTTCACTATTGACAGTTTACCGTCTACGCCCTTACCCTTTCTGCAAAATGTACACAAATGCTGTATTTCAACGGGCTGTTGCCCAAATAGTTTATATCAAGGCGCAAGTGGCTGAATACCCTTAAAATAGGTATAGCCAGGGGGTGTTCGCCATGATGGGAATCCAGGAGCCGGACAACAGCAAGATCTTTTACA
>JAAYDT010000010.1 GCA_012729145.1 Synergistaceae bacterium
ATCCTGAGGGAGCTCCATTCACCGTCGTAAAGGTTGTCCCAGTACTCACCCAGTTTCTCGGCGTAGAGTGAATAGCTCAAAAGCCAGTTTATGGCGGGGAAATGTCTCTGATAGGCAAGATTAGCATCCAGGCCCCAGAAGACCTTTGTAACCCTCAGGGTGTTCTGGCTGACAGGTTCGGAGAGGTCACCTCCAGGTGGAGAAACAGCTCCTATCGAGGTGATCGAGCCTTCCCTCCCGTCATTGCCAAGACAGATAGCCCTGCCTGCCCTCTCATAGAAACTGGCAAGCCTCGTCCCGAGATATGCAGGGTACCCTTCCTCGCCTGGCATCTCTTCCAGCCTTCCGGAGATCTCCCTCAGGGCCTCCGCCCAGCGGCTTGTGGAGTCAGCCATAAGGGCGACAGAATAGCCCATATCCCGGTAATATTCTGCAATGGTAATACCAGTATATATGCTGGCCTCTCTTGCAGCGACAGGCATGTTTGAAGTATTTGCTATCAGGACCGTCCTTTTCATAAGGGGTTCACCTGATCTCGGGTCCTCAAGCTCCGGAAACTCTAAAAGGACGTCTGTCATTTCATTTCCCCGTTCTCCGCAACCGACGTAAACTACTATCTCGGCATCAGCCCATTTCGCAAGCTGGTGCTGGATTACGGTCTTCCCGGATCCGAAAGGTCCCGGTACGCATGCAGCCCCGCCCCGCGAAAGAGGGAAAAATGTATCGACAACACGCTGCCCTGTCGTCAGGGGAACATTGGGGGCGAGCCTCTGCAGGACAGGTCTGGGACTCCTTACAGGCCATCTTCTCAGCATAGCGACTTCCGTGTCTTTCTCACCGTCATTTATGACTGCAACGGTTTCTTCAACGGTAAAAGAGCCTCTGGAAATACTTTTGACTTTTCCGCTAACACCATGCGGAACAAGGATTCTGTGCTTTACGAGGACTGTTTCATCCACGGTGCCGAGGAGATCACCCTCCCCCACCTCGGCCCCTTCCTCAACAGCAGGTTCAAAATCCCATTTTTTAGCCCGGCCTATCGCCGGCACATTGATACCCCTGGAGATGAAAGGACTTTCCGCGGCCTTCTCGATCAGGTTCAAAGGCCTCTGGACACCGTCATAGAACTGCTCGATCAGCCCGGGACCAAGTTCAACGCTTAAAGGCGCCCCAGTACTTTCAACGGGTTCACCCGGCTTCAGCCCTGAAGTCTCCTCGTAAACCTGGATAGAAGCCGTTGATCCCTTGAGTTCGATGATCTCTCCCACAAGACCCAGATCTCCGACCCTTACTACGTCGTACATTCCGGCGCCGCTCATCCCGTCTGCAACGACAAGCGGGCCGGAAATCTTGGCAATGGAACCGATGATTTTCTCTTTAATGGCCAATAATATCCCCTCCGCGTACACCCTTGTCTTAAGGTGGTTATCTATTTGACGGCAAAAATATCCATCCCGACCGCTCTTTCAACGCTGTCCCTGATGGATTTTATTCCGATCCCGGTGGAACCCTTGATACCGGGTATAGGGATTATACTCATGGAGTAGCTTTCGTTCACCTCTTCCACAAGTTCGAGGTTGTCCCTGTAAAGGTCATCTACAAGGAAAACCACCACATACTGCTCCCTGGCAAGCCGCAAGAGAAGATCCCTCAGGTCGTTGTCCGGTGAAAAGGGTGTAACACCGACCGCCTGAAAAGGAAGAACGCTCTCAAAATCGCCGACTGCTGCCATCAGAAGTTTTCTGGATCCGTCAGACATTTCGCAAAAGCCTCCTAAGCACTGAACGGTCGGCTCCATTACCTATACCGACGAGAAGGATCCTCAGGTTCTTTGCTTCTATCTCTTTCAACCACAAAAAACAAAGAACGTTCTCGGGTGCGAAAGCGCTATATTTGAACTTGGCGAGGATCCCCGAGAGGAAATCATCTATCGACCTCTCGAGGTCCACGATCAGGGAATCAAGGCCTGTGTGTTCCTGGACACTTGACAGGGTTCTGGAGACATCAGCGAAGGAAAGAAACCTTTCCCAGCCTTCGAAGGGTTCGTTGAGCAGGGAATTGACCTTTTCCACCGGGACTGATCCTCCATTATGAAAGAAAGGTGCAGCCTGGGGAGCTTCAAAACCCATCCTTTTCAACCTGGCCAGATTCCTGATGTTTTCCGCATCTATCCTGGATCTGACGAAAAGTCTTACCCCTTCAAAGGGCATCTCGGCCGCTATCCTGGTCTGCAGGGAGAAAAGAGCCTCATCAAGGACCCGCTCTACCTGTAAAATATCGTGCGACTGATCCCAGATAGAGACACATTCAGGTACCGTCCTGTGAAATCCGAAAGGCATAAGACGGTAATCCTCACTCTCAATGGCCATTACCATCTCATCGACAGGCATGTTGCCGAGGCCGGTAAGAAGATCCATCCTTCTCTTGCCGCCCTCTTTCTGATTGAAAATGCCCTTCAGAAGAACCTTGATGTTGTGAATATCATAGGGAAGCCGGCAGATGAAGTAGAGTCCGGGATCCGGAACAAACCTCTCCGTTTCCGAATAGATATACAGCAACTCCGACTCTATGGCCTTATCGAATTTTTCCTCGCTCTGCTGCTCCAGGATCCATTTTCCGTATGGCGTTTCGGAGAGGACCCTTAAAGCGGAAGACAGATCTTCACTGTCCAACAGGCGCTGAAAAACCCCCGGCTCAAGGAGCCGGTTTTCCATAGCCCTTAATCTGGACACAGTATAAACGTAGTCAACAGAACAGGTCATTGGGAAACCCCCAGTTCATTCAGAAAAAAGACGGCTGACAACCTCTGCCTCCAGGTCTTCCCTTGCCCAGCGGAGAAGTACTTCAAGGGTGCAGTTGACGTTAATATCACTCCTGCGGAGAACAAAGCCTCCTGAACCCGGAACCATTTCCTCGGATAATGAAAGCCTTTTATTGTATTTTTCGTTGAATTCTTCGATCCATCTATTGGTAACCCTTTTTTCGCCCTTCGCAAGCAAGACCTCTTCCTCACCGGTGACGGCACCTTCCGCCATGAGTCCTTCCATGAAGGCAAGGTATCTTGCGTCAGGGGTCCGGGAGAGAACAACGAGGGCCTTGTCAAAAGTCATTTCGATCAGTTCTCTCCTGGCACCAAGATCCAGTTTGCGGGCTTCAAGGTCAGCAACTATCTTTTTTCTCCTGCGTACTTCCGTCTCCTCAGACCTGATCTTTTCCTCCAGCCGTTTCTGGATCTTTTCGCTCTCAAGCCTGGCAGCGGCAAGGATCTCGTCGGCCTGTTCCTTGAACCTGCCTGTTATCTCCTCTGCCTCAGCCTTGGCGTCGGCTTCTATCTTTGCCTTTATGTCAGCTAAGGACATCGATCTCACCCCGTCTTCAAGGATGCCGATCAGAACTGGATGCTGTTAAGAAGAATTATGCTCATCAGCAACGCAAGAACGGCGTAAGTTTCGACCATCGCGGGCAGTATGACGGCCTTGCCCGTTTCCTCAGGTCTCTTGGCTATCATCTGGATGCAGGCCGCAGAGGTCTTGCCCTGGGCAATACCAGAATAGTATCCGGCGATCGCTATGGGGAGACATGCAAAAAGCACTCCAAGTCCTTGCCATACATTCACTGATACAGCATCTCCTCCCAGGAGACCAACCTTGAGAATGGCAAAAAAGGCTGTCAGAAGACCGTAGATACCCTGGGTCCCGGGAAGGGCCTGGAGCAGAAGCACCAGACCGAATTTGCCTGGATCCTCGGTCATGATACCTGCGCCCGATTCACCTGCGATCCCGACCCCTATGGCCGAACCCGAACCCGCAAATCCTGCGGCAAGAGCCGCACCAAGCACCGCAAGCATGATTCCAAGCTGATCCATTATTGAAGTACACTCCTCTCAAACATGATGGGAAAATGATCGCTTTATTTCAATACATTCCCGGATCTTCTGCACTATGTCCGGTAATTCTCGTGTATTTCGAATCCAGCTTCAGAGGTTCGAAAACCCTGCCGCCTCCGCTGTAGAATTTGCTGAAGAACTCCACGTACTGGAGACGAAGTGAGTGAATGAAGGAGCCCAGCACATTGACAACAACGCTGAAAAGGTGGCCCCCGAAAAAGATCAGGATCGCCAGTGCCCAGCCCACATAGGGGATCCCTGATACCAGCCCTGTAAGGGTGTTGACTATCATGGCTATCGCTGATGTGGCCAGCCCGAGAGCCAGAAGGCGGCTGTAGCTCAGAACATCCCCCAGATAGGAGGTAATGTTGTATAGGCTCAAGACCCCCGAGACGGCCTTCCTGACGATACCGGGCTTGTCCCTGCCCTGTGTCGCCACCAGTGTCAGAGCACCAGTAGCTGCAAGGATCTTCCCCATGAGGATAAGAGTGCTGCCTCCGACCCCGAGGGATGAGGCGCCCCAGAGAAGGATGCCTACGATCAGTGCCAGCCATCCGCCCTGGTCAGCAAAGGCGCCCATCATGTCACCCTTGCGAAAGGCATCCCACATGGCGATCACAATGCCGAAGAGTATCTGGATAACGCCAAGGGCAAGGGAGATCGCCAGAAAGGTAATGGGGTCGTTCATGGGTTTGATAAGGACCAGTCTGTCCTTCATCGACCTTATGGGGGCAAAGATCCCAAAAACGTCGATCATGTCCCCTAGCCAGCTTCCGGTCAGTGCACCAACAAGGACTGTCGAGACGCTGCCCAGGATCAGAAGGATGAAAAAGTTCCTCGTGTCACCTGAAAGCCTGTACCGTACCAGGGCAAATAGGAAAAAAGCCCCCATGACAAGACCGTACCCTCCGTCTCCCAGGCACATGCCGAAGAACAGGAAGAAGAACGGGGCCATCAGCACCGTCGGGTCGATACCGGTGTATGAGGGCATCCCGTAAAGCTTTGTGAGAGGGGAAAAAGGAACGGCCCATTTGGGGTTGTCCAGGATTATCGGGGGGTTGTCCTCGGGTGCAGGGTCCTCGGAATGGATATCGATCAGGGTCGCATAGGGTTCCAGGATTTTCTCCAGGTCATCCAGCTTATCTGCTGGTATCCAGAACCTGAGGGCAGACACCTTCTCCGTTGATACTCCCGAACGGCCGGCATCTCTCCTCGCCGAGAGCACAGAAAGAAAGTCGTTGATCTTCCTTGCCACTGGAACAACGTCCAGTGCCATACGGGAGGCCTCCTCTTCCGCCGAGGAGATATCCCTGGCAAGGTCCTCCCTGAGAGACACGAGTCTCACGATCTCCTGGTCGGGCTGATCTTCAAGTCCCTGGGGACAGTCCACCTTGGAGAAACCCGCGCCGGAAGCTGTTTCCAGGACCTCCCTTTCTATCGAACGGGGAAAGACCAGTACGGCCATGACCTCAACATCCTTATCCCCGTGTGCGGCCAAGAAGACCTCTCCCTGTCCTTTCACCAGGCTGGAAAAGCTGTCGGTCAGCTCTTCCTTCCGTGCCGCAGGGATAGTGCCCAGAACTCCCGTCACCTTCTCGGTACCCCTTGATACGATCCAAAGGGGGAGGTCCAGATCTTTCAGAGGTTCCAGGAGCTTAATGTGATTCGTGACCATTGTCGTCTCTGATCTCTTCTCGGAGATACGGCGTTCCAGGCCTCGCGCTTTCGTTGCAAGATCGGAGAGATCGGTACTGGATCTGAGCGAGGCGAGTTCGGACAGTGTAACAGGGGGTTTGGGACCAAGGAGCCTTTCGAGCATTCCGCCCTCTTCTTCGTAGAGGGGCTCAAGGAATCTGAGGAGGGATCGGCAGTCACCGATACTGGCCTCGAGGTCCGATGACCTTTCGGATCTCGCCCGGTCAGGGGGAAAAGCTGCGTACTCCTCTCCGGGAACGCCCTGTTCATCGGAGGAGATCATTTCGCAGCACCCAAGGTTCTGAAGCGCCGCAAGGACATTCTCCAGTATATCCTGGTGGGAGAGGATCCTGACCTTCTTAACTCTTGTTACTGCCATATCGTGCCATCACCTCTTCAGCGACCCAGTTAGCGACATCGTCAACTTTGGCTTTATGGCTCTTCACCAGTTCTTTAGAATCATCTCTTCCCTTTTCGATCGTCTTCTCTGAAACCTTATCTGCTTCTTCCTCCATTTTGAGAACCTTTTCCCTGAGGGTCCGATGATAACTCTGCCTTGATCCCTTGGCCAGATCTTCCGCTTCCGCCTTGGCCTGCGCTAATAACCTTGCTCCTTCAGTCCTGGCGTCCTGAAGTATCTGTCTGGCCCTTGCCTCCGCTTCGGTAATTTCTTCCGCGATATTCTTCGGCACACGCATTACCCCCCAGCATGCATAATACTGTATAAAGATACTTTTTTAACAAACCTACAAGATTCTAATTGCCCCACCCTTGTCGTGTCAACTCGATACGCCCCGGCGCTCCCCGAGGGCCCTTGCCGATATCAATGATCTGAGAGGACAAGACTCCCCTGGTATCGTTTACTGGAAGGGGGTCCAAAGGAAATGAAGGGTTACCTGGTCAAGGATAGCACAAAAAAAATGGAGCGGACAACGGGATTCGAACCCGCGACCCTCGGCTTGGGAAGCCGATGCTCTACCAGCTGAGCTATGTCCGCCCTCGAAGGCTCATTATAATTTGGCTTCGCAGGTTTGGCAACAATCTTTGACATAGATCCTTACATAAGGCTACAGGCTAACCTTGGGGATCACAAAGGCTGAACTACTTCCCCCTTTCGAATACGGAGAGGCACTCCACATGGGATGTCTGGGGGAACATGTCGAAGGCTCGGACCTCTCTTAGCAGGTACCCTTTTTCACATAGGAAGGAAGCGTCCCTTGCAAGGGTAGCGGGGTTGCAGGATATGTATATGATCAGGGGGGGCAGGATCTTCGTCAATCCCGAGAGTACCTCCATTGAGCACCCCTTTCGCGGAGGGTCCAGCACTACGGCGTCGAACCTTCTCCCCGAGAGAGCCTTTACCGCTCTTTCCGCTGCCATACCAACTGGGTCTACCACTTCCCCCGATCCGTTCTCTTCCATGTTCCTTCGAAGGAAGTCCGTCGATTCCGGCCACTCCTCGACAGCAACGACCTTTTGCCTGCCTTTCGCAATAAAAAGGGTAAGTGCGCCCGTTCCGGAATAAAGTTCAAGGACCTTATCGGAACCGGCGATGTCAAGTTGTTCCGAAGCCGCCTCGAACAGTTTTGCGGCCTGCCTTGTGTTAACCTGGAAAAAAGACGTCGGCCCGTAACTGAGGGAGAAAGGGCCGATTCTCTCCGATATCCGGCCAGTCCCCGTGATAGGGATGGACCTGCGCCCAAAGATGGTGTTGCCTGGTGAGGTGTTGAAGTTAACAACGACACCTTCGTCCTCTCCTGCCATCTTGGCAAGAGAAAAAAGGAAAGGCCTTATCCTTTCGGGAGGCCGGTCTGCCGGGGGTGTGTTCAGGACAGCTACTATCATGGCCTTTCCGCCGCCGGAGCGGCCCCTGACCACGATATGCCTCAAGAGACCGGATCCCTTTCGAGGGTCGTAGACCTCAATACCTGTCTCTTTCAATAGCTCCGTCAACGGGGATATAAGCTCTCCCAGGGCGGGCTCAAGTACGGGGCACTGGTCCACCCTGACCAGATCGTGAGTACCCTCGCGGTAAAAACCTATGGCAGCGCCCTTGTCCATGCCGGCGACGGGAAAGGAAGCCTTGTTCCTGTATTTCCAGATGACAGGTGATCCTTCGCACCTTTCGGAGGTTGCGTTGCTGATCCCCCCCACCCTCTTCAGGGCCTGATCAAGGATGGATCTTTTGAGTTCCAGTTGCAGTTCGTAGGATGCGTGCTGAACGGCACAGCCTCCGCACCTCCCGAACCAGGGACAGGCTGGAGTGATCCTCGCTTCGTGGGCCTCTTCAAGGCTCTCGACCAGAAGGACCCCGTAGGACTTCTTAAGAGCGGCGACCCTTCCCCTGACCACCTCTCCAGGAAGTGCCCCAGGGACAAAAAGGACGAATCTTTCACCGCCGAAGCGTGCTATGCCCTGGCCTCGGCTGTTCACAGTCTCAATATCTACTTTCAGGACCTGTCCGTGCTTCAACAATTCATCCACCCCGGCATCTTTCTGTTTTATGGATATTCTATAACAGCAAGGCCCCTTGACAACGAAAGGGGCGGGGGTCACCCCCCCGCCCCTTTAAAGGTTCCCTGGAAAAGATTTCCAGAGACTACCTGATGGCTTTCATTAGGCTGTAGCCCTCATTGAAGGCCTTTTCGTTCATCTCCTCGGTCCCCTTTGGGACCCTGGCCAGTATGGCCTTCTTGACGGAATCGGCCTTCATCAGGCCTTCCTTTTCCAGAACCCTGGCAGTAACCCCAAGGGCCACCATGTTGGTGACTAGTTCCCTTCCGATCTTCTCCCTTGCGGTCTTGACGATGGGAAGCATGAAAACCTCGGCTTCGCTTTCGGAGACTGAGGAGACGTAGGTATCATCGACTACGACCACTCCGCCCCTTGCCGTCTGTCCTATGAACTCATCGCAGGATGTCTGGTTGAGGATTATCTGGAGATCCGGGGATGTGGCTTTAGGGTAATCGATACTGCCCCTTGAGATGACCACTTCCGATTTGGATTTTCCACCCCTAGCCTCGGGACCATAAGCCTGTGTCTGGACAGAGTTCAGCCCCTCGTAGATAGCCGCGGCCTCTCCTACCACGACAGCGGCCAGAATGACCCCCTGCCCGCCGGAACCTGCGAAACGTATCTCGTAGCGATCCCTCATTATTTCCCACCTCCAACCCTCTCGACCAGGCTGCGGTAGAGTTCTGTATACTCCGGGGCTTCCCTCTTCACGAATTCGCCGGTCACGATCTTGCCTTCAAGGTCGACCGGGGACATACTCTGGGCCCTGGAAAGGGGAACAGAGTTGTTCTTGAAGTAGTTAAGGTTGTCCACCGGGGTCCTCCGGTTGTTCTTCCTGCCGAACTGGGTGTGGCAGCTGGAAATGATCTCGATTACGGAAAAACCCTTGTTGGCTATTCCGTTCTTGATGTACTGCTCGCAAAGGACGGGCTGGGCGATAGTGGCCCTTGCCACGTAGGTCGCCCCTGCACCCTGGGCAAGCTTGCAGACGTCGAAGGGGGGATCTATGGCACCGTAGGGAGCCGTGGTGGCCCTGGCACCGGGAGGTGTCGTGGGTGAGGCCTGTCCTCCGGTCATACCGTAGATGTTGTTGTTCATCACCACGGCGGTAATGCCGATGTTCCTCCGGCAGGCATGGATAAAGTGATTGCCTCCAATAGCAGTACAGTCTCCGTCACCCATTACGTCGACGATGGTCAGCTCGGGGTTGGCCAGCTTGATCCCCGTAGCGAACGCCAGGGACCTCCCGTGGGTTGTATGGATCGTGCAGGAGTCAATATACCCTGGCATGCGGCTTGAACAGCCTATACCTGAGGCTATCACTGTCTCTTCCCTCTTCTTGCCGGAATCGACCAGTGCCCGAAGGATCGCGTGCATGATGATCCCGTGCCCGCAACCAGGGCACCACATGTGAGGGAAAAACCTCTTTCTCAACCAGTCTAGAACTTCAGGGCGTGGCATTATCCGGCCACCTCCTCGATTTTCTCCAGGATCTCGGAGGGTTGAAAAAGCTCACCGTTAACAAGGCTCATTTGCGCTATTGCCGCTTTGCCGTGTACAGCTCTTTCTACCTCGTGGACCATCTGTCCGAAGTTCAGCTCAGGTACGATA
Source organism: Synergistaceae bacterium (assembly GCA_012729145.1). GTDB lineage: Bacteria > Synergistota > Synergistia > Synergistales > Thermovirgaceae > 58-81. Next base: position 9,707 of record JAAYDT010000010.1, read on the forward strand.
AGCCGTCCCGCCTTCTCCGCCAGAGGCTCCAGTTCCCTGTCCGGGAAGGGCCATAAGGTCACGGGACGGAAATAACCTGCCTTCAGGCCCTTGTCCCTGGCATGTCTGACGGCGCTCAAGGCTGTCCGGGCAACACTACCGTATGCTACGACGATAACATCGGCATCTTCCACGTTCTCCGTCTCGTATTCAACTATCTCGTCCCGGTATGCATTGACCTTGTCCATCAGCCGGGCGGACTTCTTCGCGATCTCTTCGGGGCAGTTTGTCGGGAACCCCCACTCGTTATGGGTAAGTCCGGTAATGTGCCACCGGTACCCGTCACCGAAGGAGGCCATGGGGGGCAGGTTGTCCTCGGGGTCTGGTCTGTAGGGGATGAACTCCTCGGGGCTGCAGGAAGGTTTCTTTCTGTCCACTATGGCAAGGGTCTCTTTGTCAGGAACTATAACCTTCTCTCGCATGTGGCCCAGGACCTCATCGCTCATGATCAGAACAGGCTGCCTGAAACGCTCCGCCATGTTGAAAGCCTTTATAGCCACTTCGTAACACTCCTGCACCGATGATGGTGCATAGGCGATGGTGGCATGATCGCCGTGAGTGCCCCAACGGGCCTGCATGACATCCTGCTGGGCAATGGAAGTGGGGAGCCCTGTCGAAGGTCCTCCGCGCATTACGTCTACAACGACTATGGGGATCTCGGCCATGTAGGCGAGCCCCAGGTTTTCCTGTTTGAGCGAGAAACCGGGACCGGAAGTTGCTGTCATGGACTTGTACCCGGTCACAGCACCACCTATTGTCGCGGCTATGCCGCCGATCTCGTCCTCCATCTGTATGAACCTGCCGTTGCAGGCAGGCATCTCCTCGGCCATTACCTCGGCTATCTCCGAAGAAGGGGTTATTGGATACCCCCCGAAAAAACGGCAACCGGCGGCAATGGCTCCGTAGGCGAGAGAAACGTTCCCCTGCCAGAATTCAACCCTGGACATCCTAAGCACTCCCTTCAACTGTGATAGCCAGGTCGGGGCATATGTTCTCACACTGCTTGCAGCCAATGCAGTCTTCCATCCTTGCAGGGGTGGATTTCAGGTTCTCGTCGAAATCGAAAACTTTCTTGGGGCATACGGCCAGGCACAGTCCACAGCCCTTACACCAGTGGGAATTCACTTCAACCTTGAATTTCTTTGGCAAACAACTCACCTTCCTCCGAAACGTTCATATCATGAGATCTCATTACCCGGGCCCATTATGCCACCTTGTGAGGGCAGGGACAAGCCATATTGGTATCTATATATTGAATATTGCATTACAAAACGGAATTTACCGTCAAGTAAAGACAATTCTATCCTTCTACAAGATGGTCCAGGAGGGGGCAAACCGCCCCCTCCTGGACCGGGAGATAAATGGTACTAGACTACTGCCGGCTCAATAAGAAGTTCTCCTCTTTCGAACCTGCTGTAATGCAGCATTCCGATGGGTATCCAGGGTTCCTGGCCAAGTATAAGCTGCGCCAGAAGCTCTCCCGATATGGGACCGAACATGAAACCGTGTCCGGAGTAGCCGCAGGAGAGGAAGAAACCCTTGACATTGTCAGCCTCGCAAAGAACCGGCTGACGGTCCGGGGTCATGTTGTATAGCCCCGACCACTGCCGGACGACCCTTACCCCTTTGGTCCTGGGAAGGAGCCGCACGAAGGTCCGGGACATCATCTCAAGGAAGTCCCATGAATTCCCAAGTTCGTAATCCTGAGGATGCCCCTCGGGGCTGCACCCTCCGATTATCGATCCGTGAGGTCTCTGCTGAATGTAGTAGTTCCCCGAAAAGCTCATGAGCATGGGAGGGCAGACCCCGGGCTCGACGGGTTCGGTGATCAGGATCTCATGTCTTTCAGAGAAGTTGGGGATCTCCACTCCTGCCATTTTGGATATGAACTGCGAGTAGCCGCCTGCAGCGTTCACCACGACAGGAGCGTCGATATCTCCCCTGCTGGAAACAATTCCGGCCACCCGGCCGGCAACGGTCTTGACATCGGTTGCTTCTGTGAAGCGTAAAAATTTCACGCCCAGTCTTTTCCCCGCTTCCATGTAGGCAAAGGTCGTAAGGAACGGATCAGCGTGTCCATCCCTGTCGTGGAAAGTAAAACCGACAGCATCCTCGGCCGCAAGACCCGGACAGATCTCCTTTGCCTCATCATAGGTGACTACCCTGGTATTGATCCCGAGGCTGTTCTGAAGCTTCATGCTCTTCTGGAGCTGCTCGAATTCGCTGTCCTTGTAGGCCACCATCAGGTAACCGCTCTGGTTCAGGCCACAATCCATCCCCAGCTCTTCGTGCAGCTGCTCGAACTTCCCTACCGCTGCAAGCCCGAACCTGCAGTTCATCTCCGTTCCCCACTGGGCCCTGATCCCGGCGCCGCATCTCCCGGTAGAACCCGAGCAAATGGTCCCTTTTTCGAGAACAACGATATCCTTGACTCCCATTTTCGCCAGGTTATAGGCAATGGAGCAACCCTGGACCCCGGCTCCGATCACAACGACATCGGCTGTCCTCTTCCAGGACATTACTTGTCTCCCCCCTTGGCGAGAACGGCCAGTTTGACCGGCTTCGCAGGAGGCCTGAAGGTCCCGGGGTGAATATCAGCGACAGAAACTTTTGTTTTTGCCGATATCTCCCTCAGGATCATCTCACGGCATCCTCTCCCCTGACACGGTCCCATGCCTACCCGTAGGACTCTCTTTAGTTCGTCGAAGGTCTCGTAACCCTTCTCTATCCACTCCCTGATCTCACCCAGGGTGACCTCTTCACAACGGCAGATGATGATATCTTCGTTCTTTCCGGCCATGACTACCTCACCACCCTGATCGTGCGGATTTCCATCACCTTTGATCTGGGGACCTCGACATGGACGACCATCGTCCTGTCGTGCATGGGTTCGAGGACCTTTACGACCTTGCCCCTGGATATGGGTTCGCCCACCCTGTTCAGGCAGTCCACGCTCTTGCCCTCTTCGGGGACGGGGAGCATTTCGTAGGGAAGCTTCATTAGCGCCGTATCCTCATCGCCCCAGGTCAGGTCGACCACGAAGCAGGCAAGGCCGGGGCAGACCGCCACGCACCTTGCGCAACCTGTGCATTTTTCGTAGTCGATCTCGGGCTGGTCATTGATATCCCTGAAGGGTTTTACTGCTCCGGTAGGACAGCTGGTATGACAGGGGTTGCAGGGTATCCTCTGGGGACATTCGATGATGACCAGACCATTCTTCTTGTTCTGCCAGAGGTCCACAGGGGGTTCAACTGCCCCTTTGCGCGTTTCCACGAGCACCCCGCTGTTGAAGAGCTTCTCTTTTTCGTTCAATGTATCACACCCCCCACTCGTTGACAGTGCAGCATTCAAGGCCCTGACAGATCTTCTGTCCGACCTCGCCACCCCTGAGGTCCGCAAGTCGTCTTCTGTATTCCTCGAGGCGTTTCGAATGCTCCGAACTGTCGCCCTTCCCGAGAGACCTGGCTACACCAACACCTGCGATCCGGCCCTCGACCATGGCGGCCGATGCCTCCTCGATGCCTGCGGCGTCACCGGCGACCCAGATATCGGGGTGACTGGTCCTCATGAAGAGATCCCTCTGTGCAACGTGGCCGCAAAGCTGGGGAACAAATACCATCTCACAACCGGCCTGCCAGAGGAGTTCACAGGTCGGGGTGAGACCGACAGCCATACAGATGATGTCGGCATCCACCTGGATCTCCTTGCCCACGGGCTGGAATTTGTCGTCGATCTCCTGGATCATCGCCCCTGCGATGACCCTGTCCCCCAGGGCTTCTTTTATGGTATGCCTGAGGTAGATGGGGACCCCCATCCTTCTCACCTTGGCGGCGTGAACCCAGTAACCTCCAACCCGGTCCATGGCCTCGACTATGCCTGCGATCTCGACACCCGCCTGCATCAACTGATAACTGACGATAAGACCGATATTTCCGGCTCCGACCATTAGGACTCTCTTGCCGGGTGCCACTCCGTAGACGTTCATAAGGGTCTGGACCGCCCCCGCACCATAGACGCCGGGGAGATGGTTGTTGGGGAACGGGAGAAGGCGCTCCTGGGCTCCTGTGGCCATAACGATCTTGCCGGGTTTGATCCTGAAATACTCGTCTTCTCCGATAACACAGGAAACTACCCCGTCCTCCCGGTAAAATCCGGTTGCGGTGCAGTTCATGTGGACCTTGACCCGGTCCTTGTACCCGTCAAGCTCCTCGAGAAGGATCTCGGAGATCTTGAACCCCCTTGTCCCGGCTCTCTCATCCTTTGAGCCGAAGAACTTGTGTGTCTGCTTGATCAACTGTCCTCCAAGGGCGAGGTCGCTATCCACCAGAGTTACCTGACACCCCAGCGAGGCTGCTTCAAGGGAGGCGCTGAGACCTGCGGGGCCCCCTCCGATAACAAGAACTTCTGTCTGCCGCAATCCCTTCACCTTCCCTCTACTCCGCATCCATTGCAATGACGCCTTTGCCCCGCTGCGTCTCGACCCGCATCCCGGTCTTAAGTGGGGTAACGCAGGTCCGGACATTCGGAACGCCATCAACGACCATGAAACAGGAAGAACATTTTCCGATAGCACAGAAGAACCCCCGCGTCTGCTCTTTCACGGGGGTAACCCTGTAGATCCTGACACCATTGGCATGAAGGGCGGCGGCTATCGGTTCGCCCTCATAGCCCTCCATCTCATTACCGTCGAAGGTGAACTTGACCTTCTTGCCATGCTTGAACTCGAGAATCGGATGTTTCTCGATCAGATCCATAATCATGCATCCCTCCTCTGTATCGTGGGCGTGACTTGATCTACAGCCAAAAGTCCATCTTCCACCTTCTCCCTTTCATGGGAATGTTCTGCTTTTCACTTATGAACACGACAGCAAATATAATACACTTCATTGTTTAGATTGACCAGAGACTTTTATTCATTTTATCCGCTGGGAGCACCTGTATCTGGAGTCCTGATATAGAGAGCCCGGACCTCGCCGGGATCGACGGCCTGTCCGAAAAGCGCCCCGCCCAGCAGGGCTACTGTCCCGCCCCTTACAGAGGCGAAATTGGAAACCCTGATATTCATCTCTGACAGCTCCCGGGATAGAGCCTGGTCGTCATCAGCCACGGTCAAGAACCCGCTTTTCAGTTCGACAGAACTGGCCAGGTCTTCCAGGGAGAGGATCCGGGGGGGAGAGAGAAAGAACGGGGATCGGCGCTCCCCCCCGAGGGCGGCGAGATAAACCTGGCCCCTTCTTGCCCTGACAAGGGGAAGGATCTTTTCTGACCCGTCCAACAGGGGAGCTCCCAGTGCCATCAGGGAGCTGACAGGGACCACCTTGCGGCCAATCCCCTCTGACAGGGCACAGGCATAGGAAAGTCCTACCCTGATCCCGGTGAAGGAACCTGGTCCGACAGTGACAGAAACAGCATCCAGTGACCAGGGCTCCAGGCCCGATCTCTCCAGTACCTCTGAAGTCAGCAGGGGAAGCAGGGAGGCCTGCCTCCTGCCGGCCAGATAGTTGACATCGGCCTTAACGGCACCCTCCGAGAAAAGGCCGACCCCGGTCCAGCCCGTGGAACAGTCGATCCCAAGCACTCTCATCTGTCGGCCTCCTCAAGTTCACATCCTGCGCCAAACATGAACCTTTCCAGCATTTCACACGCCCTGCCCCCTTCACACTGCACCTCCAGAAAGCGGAGGTTCTGGGCGTCCCGGCCGGAATTCAGGTCCTCAGGCACTGAAAACACGATCTTCCATACCTCGGAAGGTCTTTCCCCGTCCCAGTTCTCCGGCCATTCAACAAGAACTATGGATCCCTCACGGGAAAATTCTTCCAGGGAGAACTCCGTCGAAGCGTTCCTCTCAACCCTGTACAGGTCAACGTGGGTTATGGGAGTGGATGCCAGGTACTCGTTGATTATCGTAAAGGAGGGGCTCCTTACATCCCCCCAGCCCGACCCGGAGGCAAAACCCCTCACAAATTCCGTTTTGCCCGCCCCCAGTGTCCCGGAAAGGAGGATCACCAGTCCAGGGAAGGAGTACCTTGAAAGGGCCGAAGCAAGATGTCTGGTTTCCTCTGGCCCCCTGGATAGGTAAAAAAAACCGGCTTTTACCTTGCTGGACTTCTGACCATGGCAAAAGGGGATCATGGAAGGACCTTTCCGGCTGCCGCTGAGATCCGGGATAGTACAGAAGGCACTTCAAGAGCAATCTCTGTGGCAGTGATACCGTCTGGACCCTTCCGCTCCTGAACTGACCCGCCTGCATAACCGTGTACGAAAGCGGCCGAGGAGGCTGCGTCGAAGATATTGATACCCCTTGCAAGGAACGCTCCCAATACACCGGAAAGAACGTCACCAGATCCTGGAACGGAAAGACCCGCCAAGACATGGGGGTTGACCCTAACCTTCTCACTCTCCGACACCAGCGAACAGGGTCCTTTCAGAAGGGCTACACCGAACCTCCTCGACAGCTCCAGAACCGATCTGTACCTGCACTGTTTCACCTCCGAACTGTCCACTGAGAGGAGAAGCGCTGCTTCGCCTTCATGGGGCGTCACCACGGTACCGGCTGCCCTGGGATCAAGGTCACTGCAGCAGGAGATGGCGTGAAGGGCATCACCGTCCAGACAGAGCGGACCATCCCAATCCTTCCATACCCTCCGGACCAGGTCCTGGGGTACCCTTCCCCTGTCAAGCCCGGGACCGATCACAACTGCCTTGAACCTGCCCTTCCACATTTCGACGATCCTGTCCCAGGTCTCAGGAGAAATTGTACCGTCCTCGGTGCAGGCCTCCATGGGGATGATCTCGGGATACCGGGAGAACATCGGCAGGGAACCAGCCGGAACTGCGGCGATAACGCCGCCGGAACCTGCCATCAGAGCTCCCAGGGCTGCAAGAAGGGGTGCTCCCCGGTATCTCTCGCTTCCGCCGATGACCAAGACTATACCCCGATCCCCTTTGTGTATGAAGGGGGACAGGGGAGGAAGAAATCCGGAGACAATAAAAGGGTCCACAAGTACCACTTTCCCTGACCGGGGGAGAAGAAGGGTCGCCTCGATACCGAGGTCCACCGTCTCCACTTCGCCCCGGAAACTTCTTCCGGGCATTATTTCATGTCCGATCTTCCGGGCAAGGATCGCGACAGTAAGATCTGCTTCCAGGGCATCCCCTTCGACCTCGCCCGTCGATGGATCGACTCCGCTTGGTATGTCAATGGAGACTACCGGAACGGTCCCCCTGACAGCGCAGATCACCCTCCCCGTCTCGCCCCTGGGGGCGCCTTTCGAGCCTGAACCAAGGAGTGCGTCGACAAGAATATCCTGCCCCATTGCCAGCTCTCTCATCCCGACGTCCGTCAGCTCTTCCGATCTCGCAATGGGACAGCCTATCCTTTTCAGGATCTTCAGGTTCAAAGACCCCTCAGGGGTTAATTTCTCTTCTGCGGCCGCAAGAAGCACAGTGACCTTCCGGCCTCTTTTCAGAAGGTGCCTTGCAGCCGACAGGCCGTCTCCCCCGTTGTTTCCGCCTCCGCAAGCCACCAGTATCCTGGAGGCGGCCGGGAACCTATCCTCCACTATCTCTGCGACACCCCTGGCAGCATTCTCCATCAGGATAATTGGGGGGATCCCGAAATGGTCCACGGCCTTTCTGTCGGCAAGTCTGATATCGTCGGCGCTGAAAAGATACAAGTGATCTCACTCCTCTATGATAACTACTGCTACGGCGTGATCCCCCTCGTGGGTCACGCTGACATGTACATTGCGGGCCCCCAGGGATCGAATCAGTTCCAGGGCTGGACCATAAAGGATAAGGAAGGGTGCTCCTTCCTTTCGCTCCAGGGATACGTTCTTCAATCCCACGCGGCCCAGACCCCAGCCGCCGGCCTTGGAAAAGGCCTCCTTGGCAGCAAAGGCTGATGCAAGATGCCTTGTCCTTCCGCCTCTGGACGAAGCATACTCCCTCTCGCTTTCCGTGAAGACCTTGTCGACGAACCTCGGGTCCAGCAGAGCCCTCTCAAGTCGGGGGATGCTGCACATATCCACTCCAACACCCTTTATCATCTCTTCCCTCCTTGCCCAAAACTGATTATATGATAAAAACAGGCACCTTCAGAAGTTCCATCCCTGTCTTGGAATTCTCCCGAGAAATGCTGTTGGGAAGGGGAGGAAGGTTATACCACACGGTTATCCCCGGAAACAAAAAACCCCTCCCGCGTTCGCATGGAGGGGTTCATATATACATGTATAACCGTCAGACAACCCTTACACAGAAGCTTCTGTCAGGCCCCCGGCAAGATATGAAAATGGTGGGTGGTGCAGGACTCGAACCTGCGACCTCTTCCGCGTCAAGGAAGCGTTCTTCCTCTGAACTAACCACCCAGGAAGAAAAGCCTTAACCA
>JAAYDT010000071.1 GCA_012729145.1 Synergistaceae bacterium
ACAGACCGTCCGACTTGCATGTGTTAAGCACGCCGCCAGCGTTCGTCCTGAGCCAGGATCAAACTCTCCATAAATTGCTCGAGTCTCGCCCGCTCCTTCTCCTGCCTATATAACTATGTCAAGGTGCGAAAAATCCGCCCGTTTCAAGGGGCGACGATTATAATACAAGGCGCGGGTGTTTGTGTCAACAATAACCTACTGATTCCAACCAGTTGTCCTGTATCCTGCCTGTATCGTTAACCTGACATTCCCGAAAAGCCTGCGACCATGAAAGCCCGCTAGCCCCTTCATGGGGGTTTCGGCCTTCCATTATTCAGCCCCGTCGTCGCAGGACCAGGGAAAGTATTATGTATCCAGGTCTATTTTTCCTCTTCGTCGAGGGTGATGCTGAGGACCCCTTCCTCTATCTCCAGTTCGGCCTTCTCCAGCAGGTCGCCTTCTTCAGCCTCCTCCTCTTCGCCTATGGGGAAGGCCATTCCTTCGGAGGCCTTGGCCTTTACGGCGGCGATGATCTCGTCCATCAGCTCACGGTGTTCCATGAGGTAGTTCCCCACGCTCTCCTTCCCCTGGCCCAGGCTTTCGCCCTTGTAGGCTATCCATGATCCCTTTCTCTTGAGAATGTCGTAGTCCAGGGCCATGTCCAGGACAGATATCTCGGCAGGGATCCCCTTGCCGTAGACAAGGGAGGCATGGGCAGTCCTGAATGGCGGGGCCTGCTTGTTCTTGACCACCTTGATCCAGAGCTCGTGGCCGAGGGCTTCGTCACCCTTGGAGATGGACTTGCCCCTCTTGACCTCTATCCTCACAGAGCTGTAGAACTTCAGTGCCCTTCCTCCGGTGGTGGTCTCCTGGGGCCCCCCGTAACCCATGGTCGATATCTTTGCCCTTAGCTGGTTTATGAAAATAACCACGCAGTTGCTTCTGGAGATCGCCGAGGTGAGCCTTCTCAGCGCGTAGGACATGAGCCTTGCCTGCAGGCCGACCTGGCTGTCGCCGATCTTTCCGTCGATCTCGGCCTGGGGGGTAAGGGCTGCGACAGAATCGACGACAATTACGTCGACGGCTCCGCTCCTGACAAGGGTCTCAAGAATATACAGGGCCTGTTCTCCGCTGTCGGGCTGGGCCACGTAGAGCTCCTCGATCTTGACCCCAAGGGAATAGGCCAGTCGGGGGTCCAGGGCGTGCTCCGCATCGATGAAGGCCGCTATGCCTCCGGCCTTTTGAGCCTCCGCCAGGGCATGAAGGGCGAGAGTCGTCTTGCCTCCTCCTTCGGGGCCGAAGATCTCGACTATCCTCCCCCTGGGGTACCCTCCGATACCCAGGGCGATATCAAGGGGGAGCACTCCCGTGGAGATCACTTCCGCAGGCGCTCCGGAGCTCTCTCCCAGGCACATGATCGCACCCTCGCCGAATTTGCTCCGGATATCGGTCAAAGCCTGATCGAGCACATCCTCCCTGGTCATGGAACCTTTGCGCTTGCCCATGGTCACTGCACCTCCAGGTCATTTGAGAATTCCAGGATCGAAATGGGGGTATACCTCGGTCCTTCGGGCAGAAGTTCGCTCCTCATAAGCGTAACGGAAGAGACACTCCACTCGCCCCAGGATCCACTGCTGTTGTTCATCTCCCTCAAAACTCCCACCGGGAGTTCGATCGTCGGAGGGACCCTGGCCAACGTCACATGGGGGTGGAATGGTCTTTTCTCCCTCTCGATCCCCGCCGCCACAGCCGCCCTCTCTACGACGGAGGCAACTCTCCGGACCTGATAATCCTCGCCCCCGATCCCCGCCCACAGTACCCTGGGCTGCCGGAAGCCCGGAAAGGCCCCCACTCCCGCCAGTTCGAGAGGGAAAGCCCTTGTCCTCTTGAGGCTCAGGCCGTGCTCCAGGGCGTTCTCCAGCTTGTACAGATAAGTATAAGGTATCTCCCCGCAGAATTTCAGGGTGATATGGTAGGCGTCATCCCTGACCCACCGAAGCTCAGGGGCCATAGGTCTGAACCGGGCCACCCACCGGGAGAGCCTCTCCCTGACCGGTTGCCCGAGCTCCACGCATACAAAACAACGGATAAGGTCATCGTTCATTGCCCATCCTCCCCATACTTCGTAACAGGGCCTCCAGGGCCGAAACGACAGCCATCCTCCTGACCTTTCCTCTGCCCCCCTGGAACTGCCTGGGAAAAGCGCTGCTCTCTTCTGACGAGACCACTCCGAACCAGACCAGACCCACAGGTTTACCCGGCGTCGCCCCCCCGGGACCCGCAATGCCTGTTATGGAACAGGCTATGTCGGAACCGAAAAGATCTTTTGCGCCCCGGGCCATTGCAAGGGCACACTCTTCGCTCACCGCTCCGTATCTCTCGATGATCTCCCCGGGGACCTTGAGGATCGTGATCTTGGACTCGTTGGAGTAACAGACGACACCGCCCGTGAAGACATTGGAAGAACCGGCGTTCCCGGTAATGGCGCCTGCAAGAAGCCCGCCGGTACATGATTCTGCGCAACAGATCCTGATGCCCCTGGACCTTGCCTCTATCATCACCGCCCGGGAAAGGTCCCTGGCTCCAGGTGGAAACTGACATTTCCTTGCTTCGGCCGGGACACTCTCCACCGGCGGCAGGAAGCTCTCCAGCCTGCACTTGTCAACCATATTCAAACCCCTGCCAGGACCTGGAACCCGCCGCCCAGGAATAGCCAGGAGATCCCCCTGAGGATAAGGTTCGCCAGAAGACCCGCTACGATATCATCAGCCATGATCCCTACACCCCCGGGCAGTGTTTCCGAGTTCCTGACAGGGAAGGGTTTGACGATGTCGAGTATCCTGAAAAGCCCCAGGGCAGGGATAAAGAGACCGGGCCCAAAACCGTAGAGAGATATCCACATCCCCACCACTTCATCAATAACCACCTCGGGTGGATCATCTTCACCCTTCTCCCTTGCATATGACCAGGATGCTATCCCGCCCATGACCGCGAACGCAGCTATCAGCGCCGCATTGACGGGGAGGACCATTGCTGCCAGCACTGCAGCAAAGGAGGCAAGGGTCCCAGGCATGCCCGTGAGGCAACCCAGCCCAAGGCAGGTACTGATAAGCTTGTCCATGCGCCACATCTTCACTGTCACACAACCTCTCCGATCAGGTCGTGCTCCAGTGCCTCCAGAACCCGGACCATAACGAACTCTCCTGCAAAGACCGGCGCAGGAGCGCTCGCCTCGACCACGCCGTCGACCTCGGGAGCCTCCCTGTATGAACGGCCCTCCATGTACCCCTCTTCAGGGTTGACCTCATCGACAAGCACCCTGATAACTTCGCCCTCGAAGAGTTTCTGTCTCTGGAGAGAGATGCTCTCCTGGAGCGATACGACCCGCTCCAGCCGTTCCCTCTTGACCTCTTCGTCAACCTGGTCTTCCATTTCTGCGGCAGCTGTCCCCTCTTCCGGGTAGAAGGGGAATACTCCCACCCTGTCGATCCGGGCCGACTCGAGAAATTCGAGGAGCCTTTGGAACCTTCTGTCGTCCTCGCCCGGGAAACCCACCATAATAGTGGTTCTGAGCGCGAATCCCGGATCGAGCGTTCGCGCAAAGGCGAATAGATCCAGGGCCTTATCGCCCTCGAGTCCTCCCCGGTTCATGGCCTTCAGGATATCGGGGTCCGCGTGCTGGACAGGAAGGTCAAGGTAGTTGAGAAAGAGTCTGCTGGTAGCCACTTTTTCGATCAGGGATCTGCCAACCCTGCCGGGGTGAAGGTAAAGGAGCCGGAACCAAAGATCCTCTCCCCTGAAACGGTCCTCCATCCCGTCGATCAGTCCGGCCAGATCCACCTTGGTTCCAAGATCATGGCCGTAGGCCGTGAGGTCCTGGGCAACAAGACAGATCTCCCGGGCCCCTTCAGAGACAAGCTCTTCGACCTCCCGGTACAGATCTGCGGGGGGAGCGCTGGCGAGGGGACCCCTGATGCTCGGTATGGTACAGTAGCTGCAGCGGTTGTTGCACCCCTCGCTTATCTTCAGGTACCTTGTCCATGAGGGCATCCCGGGAAGCCGGGCCCGGCCCGGGGGGAACCTTCCGTTGTTCATGGATTCCGCGATGGCAAAGAGATCACCCGTCCTTGCAAAGAGATCGGCCAATGGGATCTCTTCCCTCAGCTCCCTCTCGTACCTGTTCACCAGACAACCAACGACCCCCAGGAATTTCAGCTTCCCCGATCTTTTCAGGGTCTCCAGGTCCAGGATGGCATCAACACTCTCCTCCACAGCTGGGGCGATAAACCCGCAGGTATTGACCAATGCTGCGTCGGCTTCGTCGGAGGTAGACACCAGTTGATGACCGCCTTTCTTCAGTAACCCGGCTATTATCTCGCTGTCGACCTGGTTCTTGGAACAGCCAAGACTCAGAAGGAAGACCTTCATGGGAAAGTGCTAGAGCCTCTTCATGGTCCCGTCCGGGAGGAATTCAATAGTGACAACTTCACCTCTTCTTCCGATTGAGCCCAGATCCTTTTCTTTCCAGGTCAGGGAGACGGCCCCGGCGCTTCCGAATCGGATGGTGGTACGGACATCGATCTCGGCCTCAAAAGTATCTCCTGCGTTGAGGGTCCTCTGGACCCTCTTCCCATCGTCACGGTTAACACCTATCCAGCATGGTCCGGTCGCCCTGATCGTCAGGCCGCCGCTCCTTGCTGCAGGTTCCTGCGAAGAGGATCCTTCCTCATGACCAGGAAGCCATGTCGTATCGCCCGTTCTGGCTACTGGAAGGGTCTCTTCCGGGGCTGTCACGGCATCCACGCCTGAGGGGCGGGCAGCTCCGTCGGCCGTTTCTGCTTCAGAGACCTGAAGCAGATCTTCCGCGGGAGTTGACACATCCCCGGAGATCCCGGTCCTGGTCGGCACGTTGGCCATCTTTCCGGACATTACGTCTTTTTGCTGCCAGATCATGTAAAGAGAGATACCGATGGCGAAGAACAGGAAGAGGAATACCCATGTCTTTGAGACCTTCTGGAATCCTTTCTGTGTAGGCATGTAGTGGACCAGAGACTCCGCAGGCTCCCCCTTTTCCGGAATGGAGCGGAAGATCTGTTCGTACTCAGCCCAAAGGTCCTGGGATTCGATGACTTCCAGGTATCTCCGGACAAACCCCCTGGCGTAGAGGCTCTGGGGCAGGTCCTGCAGGGTACCGTTCTCGATGGCCTCAAGGAACTGCACGCGAATCTTGGTCCTCCCGGAAATGTCCGAAAGGCTGAGCCCCTTGCGCCGGCGGCGGCCGCCGGCCTCCTTCCCCAACTGTTCGGCGTTCCTTGTTTCTTCAGTCACAGATGACTCCTTCCAGGGCTCTGGCCCTGATCTCCCTGACCGCTACTGAGGGCTCGGGAGTGTTGAAGACAGCGCTGCCGGCAACGATCACATCGCAGCCGCCTTTAACTGCCTGTGCCGAATTTCCAGGTCCTATTCCCCCGTCAATCTCTATGAGGTAGTCGTGACCGAAGGCCTCTCTCCAGCAGCAAAGAAGCCTGGTCTTTTCCAGCGACCCCGGGATAAAGCCCTGTCCCCCGAAACCCGGGTTCACCGACATTACAAGCACGAGATCGACAAGGTCCAGGACCGGCTTGATGGTCTCCACTGGTGTACCGGGGTTGATCGTAACGCCGGGGGAACACCCCAGGTCCCTTATTCTATGGAGAACCCGGTGAAGATGCGGCGTCGCCTCCTGGTGTACCGTAAGCACGGTAGATCCGGCTCTTGCAAAATCTTCAACAAAATCTTCCGGCCTGTCCACCATGAGATGTACGTCAAGGACGAAGTCTGGCCAACGGCTCCTGCAGGCTTCGATCAAGGCCGGTCCGTAGGACAGGTTGGGTACGAAATGGCCGTCCATTACGTCAAGATGCAGCCAGTCCTGCTCCCCCTGAAGCAGGTCCACCGACCCCCCTATGTCAAGGGGGTCCGCCGAGAGAAGCGAAGGGGCTATGATAGGCCTCTTCCAGGACTTTACTGGTAGCGGTCCTGCCATACGAACTCTCCTCCGAGATAAATGGTGACCGACGACTGCCCCTCGTAGGGGGCATCGAGGGAGATATACTCCCCCGCCAAAGCCTGCCTGTCGAGGAGGACCCTGGTGCCGTTCTTGTCCACGATCTCTATCCTCACCGGCATGGACTGGGCAAGGGGCGGGACCTGGTATCTTATCCTTGCGATCTTGTCCCCCGGGGAGGGTGTCGGCGTTGTCTGCGGGGCGGCAGGAGCCTCCTGGACCACCGTCGGACCAGGTTCTACGGGAGGCGCAGGAATACCGCCCGTCGGGAAAGAGACCACCGTTTCGGGTTCCTCCTGGGCCACAGCCGCAGGCGCAGCAGGCTCTTCAGGTTTCTTCCCCGTGGCAACCACGAGGTTCACCACACCTTCCGGGGACAGGGTCCTGCCCGGCTTGGGATCCATGTTCATGACCATCCCCGCCGGGGTCATGTAGGTATATTCGTACTTTACAGTGCCGACCTTCAGACCGCTCTGGACTATGATCTGTCTGGCGATCTTCTCGCTCCTCTCCAGGACATCGGGGACAACGATCTTCCCTCCTGTCCTGGGCGGGCCAAGGCTGACCAGAAGGTCGATCCTCCTCCCGGGCGGCACCATCACTGGAGATGCAGGGCTCTGGGCAGCGACGACCCCGGCAGGCCTGCTGTCGCTGTGGATCCTGACAACGTCACCAACGTCGAAACCCGATTCCTGCAGCCTGGTCACCGCCTGTCCATACTCCATTCCCCTGACGTCGGGGAGGGGCTGGCGGTCGCCCCCCTTGCTCACCTTAAGGATCACTATCTTGCCCTTCTTGACCCTGGATCCAGGCTCCGGCCACTGGGAGACAACCTCGCCGGCAGGCTGAACGGAGTCGACCTTGTCTATCCTTACCAGAAGCCCCATCTTCTCCGTCAGGCTGACGGCATCAACGATAGGGGAGCCTGCCAGGCCGGGGACAGCCACGTCCTTTCCCCCGAAGAAGATGGTGTAGAAGGCGAAGATCCCCGATCCCGCGATGACAAGGATCAGGATAGCAAGAGTGATCTTGAAAAGTCTTTTCATCTTGGATCCTCCTATGCCCTTTTGGTCAGGACCGCTATGAAGAAACCGTCCAGCCACGGAAGACGGGGAAGAATGTAATTTCCCCACGGCCTTCCCCTGATGAGACAATCATATGTGTTGTGGGGCGGCATTTCAACAATCCCGGGGCGATCCTCCATTGCTTTGGCGACCACCTGTTCATTCTCCTGCCTGAAAAGACTGCAGGTAGAGTAAAGGACCGTGCCTCCTGGAGCTGCGATATCGATCGCCCTGACCAGCAGCTTTGACTGGAGGTAAGCAAGATCCTTCAGTTTTTCCGGTGAAAGCCTCATCTTCCCGTCGGGGTGCCTGGCCCAGGTACCACTCCCGGAACAGGGGGCATCGAGCATCACCAGTTCCGGGCTGGCAAGGGGCTCCATCTCAAGGGCGTCCCCCTTCCTGAAAGCGAACCTCTCCCTGCCGACCCCAAGTCTTTCCGACTCCAGAAGGGCGGCATTGATCCTTGGGGCCGAGAGATCCCAGCCTTCCAGAAAGCTTCCCGGGACACTTTCAAGGTACTGGAATGCCTTTACCCCCCTTCCGGTACACATATCGAGGACCGATCCCCCTTGAAAGATGGAAGAGGCAATATCACCGACGATCATGGATGACTCCGTCTGGGGCGTGAAGGCTCCTTCACGGTAACCCGGAAGTGAAGGGGGGTGGCCGCTGGAGGACATTCTGATGCTCTGCCTGACAAGAGGGGACCTCCAGGCCCTGAGTCCGGCTCCTTCCAGGGCCTTCAGGACCGCCGTGGGTTCTTGCCTTCCGGAAAGCCTCAGTGAGAGGAAGGTCTTCATCGAGGAGTGCCTGATGATCTCCTTTGCCAGCTCCTTTCCCCAGGACCCGGTCCATAGTCCCGCGGCCCACCCGGGGACACCGGAGTAGAGGCTTGTATCCTTGATGGAACGGCTCTCCCTTAACCTGGCCACGATATCGGGACCCTCCCTCGCCGCCCTGCGAAGAACGGCATTGACCATCCCCGGCTCCCGTTCCTCTCCTCTCTCCTTGACCCACTCCACAAGGGCGTTGACAAGGACCCGAGGCGAGAAGGTCTTCAGTTCGCAGACGCCTGCGATGCCTATCACGAGCGCATCTCCGGCAGCTTTGCTCATCCCCCCCAGGGGCCTCCGGGTCATCTCCCTGGCCATGTGCTTCCAGAGGGCAGACCTTCTCAAGGCTGCAAAGACCAGCGTTGCCGCAAGGGTCCTCTCAGTCTCGGGAAGGGTCTCGGTCCTCTTCCTGAGGGCTTCACTGGCGAAGCCCCCGGTCAGGACATCTCTCCAGACCAGAAGCGAGGCCTCTATGCCCCTCCCCTTCATGGTCCTGCCACCTCGGCCACGAGAGGCTCTCCTGCGTTCCTGGTATGGATGAAGACTTCAGATGGGAGCAGGGCCCTTCCTCCAGGGAAGCGGACCGGCCTTGGCCTTGTTTCGACCCCGGTTATGGCGAGATCCTCAACCCTGCTGTCGGTGGTGACGTATCTCTGGACCAGAGGGCTCGTTAAAGGACCGAGGACCCACGCTGCCGCAAGGGACAGTAGGACAGTACCGAAAGAGAACCTGCCGGCGAGGACCAGCAGGAGAATGAATATGGCCGCCGCGAAGAGGTTCACCATTACCAGTGTCGTCCCGCACCTTCTGTCAATGGCGAGATGGGTCTCCCCCGCTGCAAGTCTCTTCCTGGCTGTCTCCGCAGCCTCGAGAATGATCCGGGGGTCAGGAAACCCGCTCAGCGAAAAGCCATCTTCCATGGCCATTCCTGAAAGACCGTAAATGCCGTATCGCTCTTTCAGGATATTAACCGTACCGTGCTCCAGGGCATGATTCTTCCTGACCCTGCTGTTTGAGAGCACCCTGTAGAGTTCCCTGGGCCCGACGACGAGCCAGGCGAGGGACCTTGCAGCGAATCCCAAAGGGACCAGTAAAAAGAGAAAGAGGAGTAGCGCCAGGACAAGAAGTCCGAGCCACGGAAGAAAGAACAGAAGGATCAGCGCGAACAGTATCAGGGGCATGGATCATATTTCTCCTCTCGGGCCGGCTTGTCCTTACCCGGAGGGCAAGGACAGAACAGGGGGTGGCTGAAGCCGCCCCCTAATGATACATCAACAGCCAGAAGCCGGGGAAAGCTGAATAGATCAGCGGTTCCTCATGCCTCTCAGCAGGAAGAGCCTCACCAGTTGAAGGGCTGACATGAGGGTGGCAGCAACGTAGGTTAGGGCCGCGGCGTTAAGAACCGCCTTGGCGCCTCCTATCTCGTCACTGGCAAGGAGCCCAGAATCTGACAGGATGGAGAGGGCCCTTTTGCTTGCGTCCAGCTCCACCGGAAGGGTGACCAGGTGAAAAAGCAGGACCGCCGCAAAGAAGATGATGCCAAGGTCCATCATGGTGGGGTTTGCGAACAGAAACCCTATAAAGAAGAGGGGCAGCGCAAGGGAGGACCCCAGGCTGGCCACAGGAACGAAGGCGTTCCTCAACTTCAGGGGGGCGTAACCACGGGCATCCTGTATTGCGTGCCCAGCCTCGTGGGCCGCAACGCCGATGGCGGCTATGCTAGGACTGCCGTATACGCTCTCTGAAAGCCTGAGGACCTTCTTTCTCGGATCGTAGTGATCTGTCAGGGCACCCTGGACCCTTTCGACAGGAACGCCGGAAAGGCCGTTCGAGTCCAGAATGGTCCTTACCGCATCGCGGGCGGTAACACCCCGTCTTGCCCTCACCTCGCTGTACCTCTGGAAGGCGCTCTTTACTCTGGCTTGCGCCCAGACTGCAAGTATCAGCGCCGGGATCAAGACAAGGAAAGTAGGATCAAAGAAGAACGGGAACATACCGACCACCTCCGTCTCCCCCAGGGGGAAGACCCCATTGGATATCTTTTCCGAACCTTATTTTACCCCATCTGGAAGGGTAAAATCAAGAAAGGTCAAACTATTTTCCGTGATAGAATTCCGCCATGGCTTTCACGACCCGTTCCTGTTCCTCTGGCCTGAGCTCGGGGAAGATAGGGAGAGCCAGGACCTCCTCTGTAAGGTTCTCGGAGACGGGCATATCGCCTTTTGAATAACCCAGGAAAGAGAAGCAGGGCTGAAGGTGCAGCGACAGGGGGTAGTAGACCCTGGCTGTGACACCCCTTTGGGCGAGATGGTCCTTCAACTGGTCCCTCGAACGGCACCGTATAACGTACTGGTGGAAGATGTGCCTGTTCCCCTTCTCTTCAATGGGGGGCATTATCCATTCGTCCAGATCATGCTCTGCGAAGAGGATCCGGTACCTCTCCGCTACAAGTCGCCTTTCTTCGTTCCAGGTCTCGAGGTGGGGGAGCCTGACCCTCAGAATGGCGGCCTGCAGCTCGTCGAGCCTGCTGTTGAGTCCTATCTCGTCATGAAAGTACTGTTTGCCGGAGCCGTGGACCCTCAGGCTCCGGACTCTTGTCCGGAGTTCATCCGATGATACGGTGACCATGCCTCCATCGCCGAAGCAACCGAGGTTCTTGGTGGGGAAGAAGGAGAAGCAGCCGATCTCTCCGACGGCGCCTGCCCTCCGGACCTTGCCGTCAATGATCCTGGTCGCTCCGATGGCCTGGGCACAGTCCTCGACAAGGCCGATCCCCTGCTCTCTCAGTCTCGGGGCAAACTCCTCCAACCTTGCCATCTGTCCGAAGAGGTGGACAGGGATGATCGCCTTCGTTTTCGGGGTTATTTTCGCGAGAACCGCTTCCGGGTCAATATTGTAGGTCCCGGGCTCGACGTCGGCAAAGACTGGGGTCGCTCCCACCCTGGTTATGCAGCTAACGGTTGCGAAAAAACTGAAGGGCGTCGTTATGACCTCGTCGCCGGGCCCCACCTCCAGAGCCATAAGGGCCAGGAGGAGGGCATCAGTGCCTGAAGCGCACCCCGTGGCATGGAGTGTTCCCAGGTAGTACGCTAGATCCTTTTCAAGGGCCTCCACCTCGGGTCCCAGGATGAACTGCTGGCTCTCCAGGACTTTTCTGATCGCAGTCAGGGTCTCCTCCCTGACTCGCTCCCAGTTCCTTGTGAGATCGAAGGATGGCAGCATTTTCTCGCTCATATGGCGCTCCCCTTTCCAGGAACATTTCTGATCTTGCGTGAAGTGTTTAAGTCTTGTACACCTACTATTCTCACACTGTCGGGGGAGCAAGTGGAAGCTCCGTATGACCTCTTTCGGGGTCAGGAGGGCTTGTTGAGATCGTAAAGAGAGAGCTTCAGATGTTCCCTCATGAGATCCACGGCCTTTTCCCTTTCCCTCTCCCTGAGGGCCTGGGCGATCGCCTTGTGCTGGGATATGCTGGGATTGTCCTCAATGTCGTAGAATGGATCGTAGAATACAACGTAGGCGTTGGTCCTCGCAAGGATGTTCTCGACGAACTCCGCCAGGACCCGGTTTCCGCTGGCCTCGGCAATGATCCTGTGAAAGTTTTCGTTGACCTCGAGGTACAGCTCGAGATTCTTCTCCTCAAAGGCCTTCTCCTCTTCGAGGATTGCGTCTTCGAGCCTCCTGAGGTTCCTTTCGCTTATCCGGGTGGCAGCGATAGCCACCGAGATGCACTCCAGCTGCTCCCTGACGGCGTAGGTATCCTCCATCTCCCTTCTGGTAGGTGAGGCAAGCCTGGCTCCGCTGTTTGGGATTATCAGCACCAGCCCCTCCGAGGCCAGCCTTCTCAAGGCCTCCCTTACAGGGGTGCGGCTCACGCCCATCTGGACCGCAATGTTGACCTCAGGAAGACGCTGTCCCGGCTTGAGCTGCTTGGTAATTATCCGGTGCCTCAGCTCCTGGTAAACATAGTCGGCTGAAGTGGTGTATAGTCTGGGCTCCATGATCATGTGGATCTCCCCTCTCTTCAAAGCCAAATGGTATTACATGAATACATGCATGCTATCACAAATAACAGGAACGAACAATTTTTCAGGTTATAATTCAAAGCAATCCAGGGATCGGGGTGCAGGCCATGCGACTTGTAGTTCTACTGTTGTCTTTGGGGACACTGGTCCTCTACGGAAGGGCGATAGCCGGGCTCTGGGGCCATATGACAGGTCACCCCGGCCCGGGAATGATCGCCTACGGGCTGATCGGCGGGACTGTTTCAGCGGTCCTGGCGCTACTGCTTTGGAGAAAGCGCATAAAGGAGCTGGACTGGGTCAGCGAGGAAGAAGACAGGCAGCCCTGAAAGTCCCTTCAGCCGCCGAGCTCTTCCAGGGCCTTTGCAAGGAGCTTCTGGAAGGCGCTGCGAAGGTCGGTGAATTCATGACGTCGCGATCTGGCGCAATCCTTGGAAGGCATCCCGCAGAGAAGGCAAAGCCTCTCCCCTCCTGTAAGGCTTTTCCTGTGGATCGCGCCCTTTCGGGTTATAACGTCCACATCTACCACTGGACCCCATTCCTGGTCTTCCAGCCGCATTCCTATCCTTTTGACCAGGGCCGGATCGGCCTCCTTTAACCCCGTCATTCCGGCAAAGCCTGCTCCGTTGTCGAGAAAGAAGAGGGTCCTTGGCCTTGACCCGGTCAGGGTCAATTCAAGGCATATCCGGTCCGATACGAGAGATACCAGATCCCTGTCGCCGGTCATTTTCTTTGGAAGCCCTGGTATATTCAGCGACACCTGAACCACTACATCCAAGTGGCTGAGAAGATGCTTCTGGAGCCGGGCCCTCTCATCCCTCCCTGAGAGAAGCCTTTCCAGCCCCTTCACGGCAGTTCCTTCCAGGCAGAGGCGATACGTCCCACTGCCTCGTGGATCATCGCCGTTGAAACCCTGCTCACGGAGAGTCTCACGGCCTGGATATCCCTCTGGGGGAAACTGAAGGACCTTCCGGGCACCATGTCTACATCAGCTCTTCTTGCAGTATCGGCGGCAAGGTTACCGGAGATCCCAGGGGTCCTGAGCCACAGGTAGATCCCCCCCTGGGGGGTCTCGAAGGGCAGCTGCGGCATTGATCCAGATATGGATCCGCAAAGTGCTTTCATGCGGGATGCCATGCAGTTCCTGGCCAGATCAAGGGAGATCTCCAGGCTTCTGTCCTCAATGAAGGCGTTTATCACATACTGGACCAGCGATGAGGTCGAACCAGATGTCCTCTCGAGGACGGACAGAAATTCCTTCCTGGTGTCCTCGGGAAGAAGAACATATCCGATCCTCATTCCGGGGAAGAGGAGCTGACTGAAGGACCCAAGATAGAGGACCCGGTCCTCACGGTCAATGGACTTGAGAGCAGGGACACTGGTCTCTCCGAAACGGAGCTCGCCGTAAGCGTCGTCCTCTATTATCCAGAATCCCCTTTTCGATGCTGCCTCCAGGACAACCTTTCTCTGTTCATAGGAAAGGGTCCGGCCCGTGGGGTTGTGGAAGCTGGGGATCAGGTAAAGCAGGTCCCCCGGGAGTATCCGGGAAAGTGATCCCAGGAATGCATCGGGATCGACAGGAACCGCTGAGATCTCCAGGCCTGCGCCTTCGGCCATACGCCTCACCTCCGGGTAGGTAAGCTCCTCCACCCAGATCCTTCTTACCCCCTTCAGTGCCATGGCGTGAATGTAGACGGAAAGGGCGTGGCGGGCGCCACTGGTAACTACGGCCTCGTCTCTCTTTGCAGGAATACCTCTCCTTGCGGCATGTCTTACAAGTGCCTTTCTAAGGGACATGAGTCCCTCCGGCGGGGTGTCGTAAAGAGCTGCAGGACCGCAGGAGAGAAGGGAATCCCTGGCGAGGGAGGCAAGGCGTTCCGTTGGTACCATGTCGAAAGAAGGGAGACCCGAGGCCAGGTCCCAGACGGGTCCGCTGTCCTCCAGGCCCATTGCCTTGTGGGGCCTCTTCCATGACACGAAGGCCCCCCGTCGCCCCTTTTGCTCGATGTAACCTTCGTCCTCGAGGAGGTCGTAGGCAAGAACAACAGTATTCCTGCTCAGGCCAAGGCTGGTTGCCAGGTCACGGCTGCCGGGCAGGCGGTCGTTCAGGGCAAGGGTGCCGTTCTGGACCATTCTGATCAAATGAGTGGCGATCTGCCTGTAAAGAGGGACCACTCCACCGGGGTCCAGGGGGATCTCTATCATGGGCCCATCCCCTTTCTTTCCTTCACTGGATCAATGATACACCAGCTGATCAGGCTCCGGTCGAGAGGTCTTTCAAAGCCTCCAGAACGCGCCCCATCTCCTCTTCAAGACCTATGCCTACCCTTACCCATGCACCGGATATCTCGCCGAGAGAGCCCATTGCAGGGAAACGGGCATGGACACCCCTGTACCTGAAGGTCTTGAGGATAAGTTCCTTGGGATTAAGCGAATGAAGGAGAACAAAGTTCGCGCTGCTGGGGAAGGCCTTCCAGCCAGGGAGCCGGTTGACCTCCTCCACAAAACGGTCGCGGGTATAGGATATCCCGCCAACTCTCGCCCTCATCCACTCGGAGTACCCAAGGGCGATCCTGGCAGCTTCCTGGGGGAAGACACCCACATTGAATGGGGCTCTTATCCTCTCGATCTTCTTCCGGATTTCCGGTCTGCAGACCCCCCACCCAACCCTGAGACCGGCCAGTCCCCATGCCTTGGAAAAGGTCCGAAGGACGAATACGTTCCCCGGGAGTTCTCCGGGGACGTCGAGGAAGGATCCCCCGCCGAACTCCACATAGGCCTCGTCGACTGCCAGGACCCCCCTGGTCAACGAAGCTATCTCTTTGAGAAGATCAAGGGACAGAGAAAGGCCGGTAGGGTTGTTGGGCCTGTCAATGATGACCAGGTCCGGTGAGGAAGCTGCGAGACGATCGATCAGCTTTTCCGTATCGAGGAAAATGGAGCCGTCCCGGTATTCAAGGGGTACCTCGCTGGTCCTCACATCAAGGGCCCTGCTCTGGTGCTCGTAACCGGAGAAGGAAGGGCTGAGGGTGATCAGGCAGCCCCCGGAAGGGACAAAGGCGGTCATCAGATACGCGATCAGTTCGTCACCGCCGTTCCCGACGGTTATCCAGTCGGCGGGAAAGCCGGAGTAATCCGAGAGGGCTCTCCTCAGGGCAGTGGCATCCTGGTCGGGGTAACGGTTCAGCTGTATCGAGGATATGACCATTCTTAGCTCTTCCGTCATCCCCGGAGGGGGGTTATATGGGTTCTCGTTTTTGTCCAGCCTTGCTTCCTGAGAGATGGAAGATATTTCGTAGGGTATTTTCGAAAGGACTCTCACCGGTTTGCCTCCCTGTCGCTTCACAGTAATAAAACGTGGCCAAACAACACAAATGGCAGTTTATCAAGCCTTTCACCAGTTGTCAACGGAAAACTTTTTCTTTATGACCGGACTTCACACTTCATCGATCTCCCTCTTGCCTTTTCCTTCGATGCCGTGTTATCATGCCCATCGTGTTTGTATAGCTTTCTAACCCTTTACTTTGGTAGAGGCACAATGGAGGAGTCCTGATTGGAGTATATCAAAAGACGGACAACGGCTGTCCCAGAAGCGACCAGGAACATTACCCCCAGAGTAACAGAGATCGTCGAGGCGGTCCGGCGATCCGGAGAGAAGGCGGCTAGGCAGTTTTCCCGCACCTTTGACGGGTATACCGGGGATCTCCGCGTATCAAGGGAAGCAATCGCCTCCGCGGAAGCGGCGCTTCCCCCCCGGGTAAGGGAGGCACTCGCCCAGGCAGCGATGAACGTAAGCACCTTCCACTCCTTCCAGAGGTCAATGCTCAGGGAAGAAGTAGTAGAGGTCATGAAAGGGGTATTTGCTGGTATCAGGTTCGAACCTGTCTCCAGCGCTGCCATCTATGTCCCCGGCGGACGCTACCCTCTGCCAAGTACGGCCATAATGGGTGTAGTGGCTGCCAGGGAGGCCGGTGTTGGAAGGATCATCGCCATGACCCCCCCTTCAGGGCCGGATGGCCCCCACGAAATAGTACTGGGAGCCCTTTCCATGCTGGACGTCAAGGAGGTCTGGTCCATCGGTGGAGCCCAGGCGATAGCAGCCTGTGCGTTCGGTATTGAAGGCATGGAGCGGGTAGACGTGATCGCCGGCCCCGGCAATGCCTATGTAACCGAGGCCAAGAGACTTCTCTTCGGTGCCGTAGGGATAGATGGACTGGCTGGACCAAGCGAGGTCACTGTCGTTGCCGACGGTACCGCCAGGGCCGACCTTGTCGCGGCAGACCTTATCGCCCAGTCCGAGCACGACAGCCAGGCCAGGGCCACCCTTTTGTCCCTGGACCGGGAACTGGCCCTCTCCGTACTGGCAGAGGTGGAAAGTCTCCTGGGAAAGTTGCCCGATCCCGGAACGGCCAGGGAGTCATGGACCTGCAACGGCACCGTTAGCTTCTGCAGCATGGAGGAAGCCGCAGCATATGCGAACTCCGAATCGCCCGAACACCTGGTCCTGGCCGTGAAGGCCCCAGGAAAAGCCCTCCCGCTATTCAGGTCCTTCGGCTCTGCCTTTCTTGGACCGTTCACTGCCCAGGCCTTCGGCGATTACGTCGCCGGGACTAACCATATCCTTCCTACGGGGGGCACAGCCCGTTTCGCCGGCGGGCTCTGGACAGGAACATTCCTCAGACCCCAGACCTTTCTTGAGACCGACATAGGTGGCGCAAGGAGACTGGCCGAACTCGGAACCCCGATATCCGGGGCCGAGGGTTTGCCGGGCCACACTCTCGCAATGGAACTCCGCATTGGGGTCGATCGCTCATGAAAGGCTTGCCCAGGGGTTTCAAAAGCATAGGGGGCATCGAGGCCGAGAGGATCGAAAGGGCAAGACAGGTCTTCTTCGAAATCTTTACAGGCTACGGATATCGTCTACTGCTCCCTTCATCGGTCCAGCTCTTCGGCCCCTGCTGGGAGTGCCTCTCTGGTGATGTCCGCAGCAGGATGGTCTCACTGGGGACTCCTTCGGGTGAGACGGGGTGCCTGAGACCGGATCTCACCCTGGCAGCGGTATCTTACCTGAGCTCTCACTACGCCCCCGAGGAGAGGCCCCTGAGGGTCTGTTACGCAGACAAGGTCTACCGGATACCCTCACCCCCCGATAACGATGTGGAGTACTTCCAGATCGGAGCCGAGCTCCTCGGTTGGGAGAGTGAGGGAGCCGATATCGAGCTTCTTACTCTGCTACTGAAGACACTGGACGCCCTTGAGGTCAGGGAGAGCTTTATCGTCATCGGCGATGTTACTATCCTTGCATCGCTGCTTAAGGAATTGCCCGAACGTTCGTCCATTGCTCTAAGGGAGGCTCTGGCCCGACGCTCTTTTTCATCCTTCCGAGAGATACTGGACCGGGCCCCGATCCCTGAAAGCCTGAGAAGGCCCCTTGAAGCCCTCCCCTATCTCAGGGGAGGAGTGGAAGTCCTGGAAAGTGCCACGAGAGCCCTCCCGAAGGACTGTTCCACCGGAAGCGTCAGAAACCTTGTTGAAGCCCTTGCTGTCTCGGGTTTCAAGGACAGGGTCCTGGTTGATCTCAGCATAGCCAGGGAACTGGACTACTACAGCGGACCTGTCTTCGAGGTCTTCTGCGGGTCTCACGGCCGTCCTGTGGGGGGTGGCGGGCGCTACGACGGGCTCCTTTCATCATTTGGCGTCCTGGGCCAGGCCATCGGTTTCTCGCTGAACCTGGACCTCCTTCTCTACCGGGGCACCTCGCCCGTTTCCAAATCTCTAGCGGTCATGACCTGGTCCGGAGATCTTCGGCCGGAGACAGCAATGAAGCTGGCCGCGGAGTTGGCCGCTTGCGGTGTAACCGTAGAGATGAGCTGGATAGACCAGAGGGAAAGGTCCATCGAACTGGCCAGGAGGCGAGGCTACCGCTGGTGGACCGACCTGTCCGATGGATCCATCTACGACCTGGAGAATAACAGCCCTGTTGACCGGGCCGACTGGTTGCCTGACGGAGGAAGGATATGATCAGCATTGCCATCCCGACGGGAAGAATGATGAAGGAGTGCGCAACGATACTGGCTCAACTCGGACTCCCCTGCTCTCGCCTTGAAAACCCTGGCCGAGCCCTGGTCATCTCCGAGAGGGATCGACGTTATCTGTTGGCCAAACCAATGGACGTACCTGCCTACGTGCACTACGGGGCCGCAGATATGGCCCTGGCCGGGAGCGATGTCCTCATGGAACGCAAGGTCCCTCTGGTGGAGCTAGCCGATACAGGGGCTGGGAGGTGCAGGCTGGTCATTGCCGCTCCAGATCCTCTGGTCAGAAAATTTGCCTCTCCAGGGAATCATCTGAACGGCCTCAAGGTTGCCACCAAGTACCCCAACATAGCAACGTCCTTCTTCCAATCCCTTGGGCTCAAACTGGAGGTCGTCCATATGCACGGATCAGTGGAACTGGCACCTATTCTCGGGATCAGCGACTGCATACTTGATATCGTCCAGTCGGGGGAGACCCTTAAGGCGAACGGACTGAAGGTCATACAGGAGGTGGCCCATGTCTCGATGAGACTGGTGGCCAGCAGGCGGTTCACACAGACAGGGTGGAGCATGATATCCGGGATCATGGGTGAACTGAAACCATGGAAAGGAAGGAACTACAATGCCGAATGAGTTCGAGAGAACGACTGCAGAGACTTCGGTCAGGGTCTCATTCGAGACCGAACCGGGTACGCCATCTATCAAAACACCCTGCGGGTTCTTTTCCCACATGCTGGAGCTTTTGGGGGCTAATATGGGATGGAGCCTGTCGATCGAGGCGTCGGGAAGAGAGGGAGAAGACCTTCATCACATCGTTGAGGATGTGGGTATTGCCCTGGGAAGGGCTCTCTTCTCATGGTACCCTTCTTCTCCCCGAGCCCGTTACGGCTGGTGCGCTCTCCCAATGGACGGTTCGCTGGCGCTGATCTCGGTGGATTTGAGCGGAAGAGGGGGTTGTTACTTCCGGGGCTCCTTCCCATCCGAAAGATGCGGCGATCTGGACCTTGAACTCGTGCCGGAGTTCTTCTCGGCCCTGGCAAGGGAGTCGAGAACGACGATCCATGCCAGGCTCCTGGAGGCTGACAACTCTCACCATGCGGCAGAGGCTCTCTTCAAGGCCACCGGACGTGCCTTTGCACAGGCTTTTATCCCTTCCCAGACCTCGTCTTCAACGAAGGGGGTCTGGCCATGATAGGCCTGATCGACTACGGAGCCGGGAACATAGGTAATGTTGAGAGGGCTCTGAAGCACCTCGGGAGGGACAGTGCGGCCCTGGATTCTCCGGATGCCCCATGTTCGGGGGTTCTGGAGGCCCTCCTGCTTCCCGGAGTGGGGTCTTTCCCGTCGGCAATGGCATCCCTGTTCTCCCGCGGCTGGCCTTCCTTCATATCCGAATGGGTAAGGATGGAACGGCCCCTGATCGGCATCTGCCTCGGAATGCAGATCCTGTGCGAAGGAAGCACCGAGAGAGGGTGGACCAAAGGAATGGGGATCTTTCAGGGGGTTGTCGATATTCTCTCCGGGACCCGAAAGCTGCCTCATGTCGGATGGAACAGCCTTGAATGGGTAGTCCCCCGTCCCGGCGGCATAGCAACCAGGCCCGGGCTGGACTGTTTCTATTTCGTACACTCCTACGGCCTTGCTCCGGGGAGAGATACCGTGGCGACAACAACTGTCGATGAGACCTGCTTTTCCTCTGTCGTAAAAAGGGACAGGACCATCGGCTTTCAGTTCCACCCGGAGAGGAGCGGCTTCCGGGGGCTTGAGATTCTCTCTCGGACATTGAAGGAACTGGGGGTTTAGGCAATGAAGATATATCCGGCCATTGACCTTCAGGACGGGAAGGTGTGCAGGCTTCTTAAGGGTGATTTCAAAAGTAGCGTTACCTACCCCATTGAGCCCATGGAGGCAGCCAACTCCTTTGCCCGGATGGGATTCTCCCATCTTCACGTTGTAGATCTTGACGGCGCAAGACAGGGCGCCCCCGTTCACCTCGGACTTCTCCCCCGACTCGCCTCGACAGGCCTCTCCATACGTTTTGGGGGAGGCCTCAGGACCCTCGAAGATATCGAACTTGCCCTAAGATCGGGTGCCTCCATGGCAATGGTCGGAAGCCTTCTCTTTACCTCACCGGATATGCCAGAAAGGATCTTCCGCTCTTTCGGTGACAGCATCATTCCAGTAGTGGACTCCAGGGACGGGTTTGTCGCCCATTCAGGCTGGCGATCCCTTTCAGTGATCTCCCCCGCGAAGGCCATCGAGGTCCTCTCAAGGCACGGCTTTCGTGATTTTCTCGTAACCTCCACAGAAAGGGACGGTACCCTCCTGGGTCCGGACCTCGGTCTTTATCGTTCCATTCTAAGGAGCGGTACCTTCTGCTCAATAACCGCCGCGGGCGGGATATCCTCCCTGGCCGACCTTATCATGCTCAGAGAGATCGGATGCAGCGGTTGCGTGATAGGCAAAGCCTTTTACGAGGGTACCATCGACCCCGTAAAGGCCCTGGAGGTGACGGGACCTTGCTGACAAGACGGATCATCCCATGTCTTGACGTGAAGGATGGAAGGGTTGTCAAAGGTATCCGCTTCAGGGAGCTGAGGGATGCCGGAGACCCTGCCTCCATGGCCGCAGAGTACATGTCCGAGGGGGCCGACGAACTGGTCTTCCTTGACATCAGTGCCTCCCTTAGCGACAGGGGCACAATGCTGGATTGGGTCGGTTACGTTGCGGACAGGCTCTTCATCCCCTTCACCGTCGGGGGCGGTATCGTCGACGATTCCCAGGCCAGGAGGATCATCGCCCACGGCGCGGACAAGGTGTCCCTGAACACGGCTGCCGTAAGGGATCCTGACCTTATCAGGAGGTGTGCATCTCTTTTGGGGTCACAGGCCGTGGTCCTGGCCGTCGATGCCCTCCGGACCGCTCCGGGGCATTGGGATGTCATGGTCAGGGCAGGAACGGAACCTGCCGGTATCGATCTGCTCTCCTGGGTACGGAAGGCCTGCAGCCTTGGGTGCGGGGAGATCCTCCTCACTTCGATTGATTCGGACGGAACCCTGGAAGGTTACGATAGGGAATGCATCGAGGCAGTAACCTCTTCTGTTCAGGTTCCTGTCATCGCTTCAGGAGGAGCCGGCAGGAAGGAGCATTTCCTCGAGGCGTTCCGCTCAGGCGCCGACGCTGCCCTGGCAGCTTCGGTCTTCCACTTCGGGACCGTAAGGATCGGCGAACTCAAGGCTGAACTTTCGTCCCGGGGCATACCCATGAGAATTGAGGCCGGAGGTGCGATGAATGGGATTTGATACAGGATCGATCCGTTTCGATGATGCGGGCCTGGTGCCGGTGATCCTTCAGGATATCTCCACCGGTGAGGTACTGATGCTGGCCTGGGCCAACCGCCAGGCTCTTGAAGAGACCGCCCGCAGGGGGGAGATGGTCTTTTACAGCAGGTCAAGAAAGGAGATCTGGCATAAGGGTGCCACTAGCGGCAATACCATGAAGGTCGTGGACATCCTGAAGGACTGCGACAATGATTCTCTTCTGGCGCTGGTAAAGCCATCTGGACCGGCCTGTCACACAGGATCGGTGAGCTGCTTCAACGTAGATGGTCCCGCTTCTTCCGACGGAGCCACCTTTCCTGGAAAGCTGTGGAGGTTCCTGAAGGACCGCTCAAAAGCCTCCCCAAGTGATAGCTACACAGCCAGACTTCTCTCAGAGGGAGTTCCGCGGGTGGCCCAGAAAGTCGGCGAGGAGGGTGTCGAGACCGCCCTTGCGGCAGCCTCGGGTGACCGGAAGGCCTTCATATCGGAGGCAGCGGACCTTTTCTTTCACACCATGGTCGCTGCCCTGGCAATGGACGTGGAACTCCCGGAGATCTGGTCAGAGCTCGAAGAACGCCACAGGGAGAGGATGAGAGAGTGAAGGCCACCGGACTCGTCTTCGACGTGGACGGCGTCCTCATAGACACCTCCTGCTCCTTCCCGGCGGCGGTTTCTGGGGCAGTTCGATTCTATCTGAGCCATTTCCTGAACTTTCGGAGCAGCGAAAACATTTTCACCGGGGACCATTACCGTGGCGCAAAACTGCACCCCGGCTTCAACGATGATTACGACATCGCATGGATCTTTCTGTCATGGGTGGCATCTTCCGGGGAGATGCTCGAAGCCGGTACTGCCCCCTCTCTGACCGATTGGGACAGGGTCCTTGCTCTCTGCGGCGACGATCCGCCAAAGCGTGCAGCTTCACTGTTCGGAGGGGTTGTGGACCGCGCTATCGTCAGGAAGATATGCGAGGAGATCTACCTGGGAGGATCGATCTCCCGGGACCTGTCAGGGCAGCCCCCGACCTTCATAGATGGTGTCGGCGCCTGGAAGACTGAAAGACCTATGCTTTGCGCACACTGGAAGGAACTCGGTTACCCTGTCGGGGTCTATACCGGCAGGAACGACATCGAGATGGGCCTAGCCCTGGAGATCCTGGGATGGACCGATCTTCCGCTGCAACGCTGCATAACCGCCGATCGGGGGATCCTGAAACCCTCCGCGGAGGGGCTCTTTGAACTGGAGAGGATCCTGTCGGTGGAGAGGATCCTCTTCTTCGGGGACACCGAGAGTGACAGGAAGGCTTTCGAAGGTTACCGGAGGGGCAGATTTATCGCGGTGGGCGATCTTCTTTCAGGGCCGCAGGCTTTCTACCCAACGCTGGAGGAAGCTCTTTCGGAGGTTCTCTTCGATCAGTGACGCCCCTGGGAGCTGCGGATCCTTTCAATGGCATCCCTCCCCCGGTCGGAGCGGAGATACTCCCAGGTGCAGTCAGGGACCATTTCCCGTACGATCTCCCAGTTGCCGCTCTTCAGCATGGACCTTACCGTCGAGGCCGATACTACCGATCCCTCCTCGATCTCAAGCCGGGGGATCACCTTGAGATCGACCCCGAGAGGTGGAAGGACCTCCCTCATAGCTTCGTTGTAGGCACCTGTAACTGGACAGTACGGCTCGGTCCCCACGAACCTCACCGAGATGCCAAGCTCGGGGACGAAGAGGTTGCCGAAGAGTGTTACGTCCATCCTTGCCTGGATGGATGCTATCTCTGCCTTGGAAGAATCCTTCAGAAAATAGGAGGGAAAAGTGGCGGGAGAAACTGCGTAGTCACCGCTCCTGAGGACTGTCACGTTCGGAAGGTGCGAAGTCCCGCATCTTACCAGTTCGATACGGTCCCTGAAGGGGAACGATGAAAGATCGGCCTCGACTACGATCACGTAGAGGTGCGCAGAAAGGGATGCGGCTTTTTCGATAAGGAACTGGTGACCCCTGGTAAATGGGTTGCAGTTAACAACTGCACCCCCGATCTTGCCGGCCGTGACATCTTTCTGCCGGCAGGAGGCCAGATACTCCCTGAACTGGTCGATCCCCGGTATCCCCATTTCCAGAAGAACGGCAAAGGGGTCGTATCTTGCTATCTCCCTGAAGCCGAACCGGGTGAAGGGGTCGGCAGATCCGGGTTTGGTGAAGACAAAAAAATGCGTCTTGCCGCGGGAACGCCCCCACTCCACGAGCCTGGAAACAATGGTCCCCGAAAGGCCATACTCCTGCCACTCCGGGTCTACGGCCATCATCTTGATCACGTTCCCGCTGAGGCTCCCCGTTCCGATCAGCCTGCCGCTTTCATCCTCCACAAGGACAGAAAGATCGGAATGTCCCTCCCAGGACAATCCAAAACCCTGTAGGAATCCTTCCAGAAGGGACCTTTCTTCAGGACCCAGCTTTTCAAAAGTCCTTATGTTGATGCCGAACAATGGTCCTGTTCCTCCAGAAGCCGCAGTGCCGCCGGCTTCAAACCTTCCTGAGCTCTCTCTTCAGGATCTTGCCGATGCTAGATCTGGGCATCTCGTCTATGAACTCCACTATCCTGGGTATCTTGTAGTGAGCCAGGTGTTCCCTTGAGAAGGATATGACGTCCCTGGCCGAGATCTTCGGCTCTCCGGAGGGTATGACATAAGCTTTCACTATCTCTCCGCTAACCGGGTGCTGAACCCCCACAACGGCACACTCTTTCACTCCGGGCATCTGCTGGATGACGCCCTCGATCTCGGTGGGGTAAACATTGAACCCACCCACGATTATGATGTCCGTTACCCTGTCCAGGATGGTCACATAACCCTCTTCGTCTATCCTGACCACGTCGCCGGTGTTGAACCATCCGTCCCGGATCTTCTCCCTGGTTATCTCAGGTGCCCTGAAATAACCGCCGAAGACCGACGGCCCCCTGAGCCACAGCGTACCCTCTGAACCGGCGGGGAGGACATCGCCTTCGGGGCCCCTTACCTCGACATCGAACCCTTCAAGAACGGTCCCGACCGTTCCGAGCTTTCTCCTGGCCACCCCCTCGTTCACGGCAACAACGGGGGATGTCTCGGTAAGCCCGTAACCCTCAAGGACTGACACCCCGAGCAACTGTCTCGTCCTGGCGTCAAGCCTTTCCGGGAACTTGTCTCCTCCGGTGACCAAAAGCCTGAGCGACGACGGCGGTTCGACCCCCCTGGCTAAGGCACCTAACATCAATGCGACCATGGTCGGTACTGCTATCATCACCGAGACTTCCGCTGCTTTGATGGCCTCGATGGCGTTCTCCGGGGGCATGAAGGTGGGCATTATGGCCTGGGGGTACCCCCCAAGAAGCGGAAGGAGTCCGCTAGTGGTAAAGCCCAGCGTATGAAAGTTGGGGAGCACATTGATGAAGATATCGTCGTCAACAAGGTCCTTGAAGTGGGTTATGGATTTGGTCACGTTGTCCATAAGGTTCGAGTGGGTTATGGGAACACCCTTCGGCATTCCTGTGGTGCCTGAGGTGTAGAAAAGAACGGCGATCTCGGGGTCCGATTTCTCACATGACCTTGACTGGAAGGACGGAAGAGGGCCGTCCAGAGGCATTCCGATGGCGGGCAGACCCGAAGAGGAAAGTCCCTGGGCCAGCTGCTCCATGCCCTGAGGGAGAAAAACGGCGGATACGTCGGAGTGGGCCAGGATATCCATCGTCGAGGCAAGTCCGGCCTGCAGGTTCAGTGGCATCAGGGTCCCGCCGGCCTTCCAGACGGAGATCATCAATGCAAGAAATGCCGGACAGTTGGGCATCAGCGCAGCTATCCTGTTCCCTTCCCTGAAGCCGCTCTCCTTCAGCCTGGTCTCGTACTGCAAGGCCAGGTCGGCCAGCACCTTTCGGGACCACCAGGCCCCTCTCCACCATATGGCACGCTCTCCGTTGGACCTGTCGCATTGGGAAATGATCTTTTCTTCGAGCCTCACGTTCACGCCATTGTCCCTCCGAAAAAAGAATGTATGAGATCCACACTGGGACCGTTCTCTTCCTGGAACGGTCCTATTGTACCCCCTTGAAACACGAAAATGTTACAGAGAAAGAGCCAGGAAAGCCTCCCACGCGGCCGCGAGGGGGAGAAGGTCCTCCGGGACGTCGTAATGAGGGTTGTGGAGACTGAGCTCTCCTCCCGTCCCGATAAGCATGAAACAGGACGGGACGGCCAGCGAGTAAAAGGCGAAATCCTCCCCTGCCAGAAGCGGTCGTTCCAGTTCGGCAACTCCACCTCCTGCAGACGAGAAGAACTCCCTGGCTTTTTCCAGGACCATTTCCGTAAGTGTGCCATCGTTGACTAGCGAAGGATAATTCCTCATGTATTCCACGTTGGCCATCGCCCGGTGGGCGCTGGCCACAAGGGGGACCATCTCCTCGATCCTCTTCTGGATGAAATCCCTGACAGCAAGGTCATGGACCCTTACGGTGCCCCACATATGGGTGCTGCCGGGGATTATATTGTAAGCCTCCCCCGTCTCTATCTGGCCGAAGGAGATCACTGCCGTTGACTGGGGATCCTTTTCACGGCTGATAATATCCTGCAGGGAGAGCAGGATGTGGGCCGCCACCACCGTCGGGTCCACTCCGAAATGGGGCGATGCCGCATGGGCCGTCATACCGTTCACGGTAACGTGGACCCTGTCGGAGAAGGCCGTGATGGCCCCCTTTCGGGTGACCATCTGGCCGAAGGGCAGCCTTGGCCAGAAGTGAAGGCCCAGGACGGCTTCAATGGAAAATTCGCGGAAGAATCCGGCATCGACGATCCTTTTTGCCCCACCCTTACCCTCTTCGGCGGGCTGGAACAAGAAAATAACGGGCCTCTCGAGAAGGGAAGCCCGTTGAGAAAGTATCCTGGCGGCACCGAGAAGGGTGGCTATATGGGCGTCATGCCCGCAAGCGTGCATCACCCCTGGGAAACAGGAGGCAAATGGCAGTCCGCTCTCCTCTTCGATAGCCAGAGCATCGATATCGGCCCTGAGGGTGAGGGCGGGGGCATCGATATCCTCCCTCAGGATGCCCAGAACACATGTGGGTGCTCCGAAACCTCTTATCACCCTCACCGAAGGCATTTCGGACAGGACAGCGGCGATCCGGGAAGAAGTGACGGTCTCCTCGAAGGCCAGTTCGGGGAACTGGTGGAACTCCCTACGCCAGGCTATGGTCTCGCTTGCTGCCTCTTCTGCATCTGAACGGAGCTGTTCAACAAGAGAAGGGTCAATGCCTTTCATCACCATCGAGGTCCGTCACCCCCTTTTCGGGTATCGTCTCTTTGCATCAAGTCCCGAAAATCGAATATGTGTTAGTGTATCATACTGTCATACATTCAGGACATGCCACGAAATGAAGGAGGTCTTTCCATGACGGTTCCCTGGGTCTATATCAGCGATCTGTCCAAACATGAGGGTGAAGAGGTTAAAATCAAGTGCTGGATGTACAACAAGCGAAGTTCCGGGAAGATCCACTTCCTGCAGCTCCGCGACGGCACGGGGTTCGTCCAGGGAGTGGTAGTAAAGGGTGAGGTGACCGAGGATCAGTTCCTTGCCGCCCGGAACCTCTGGCTCGAGGCATCACTCGAGGTTACCGGCAAGGTCAAAAGAGATGAAAGGGCACCTTCAGGTTTCGAGTTGAACGTGACCGGGATCGGGGTACTGCATAACCCTACCGACGAATACCCCATAGGGAAAAAGGACCACGGAATAGATTTCCTTCTTGACAACAGGCATCTTTGGCTTCGCAGTGCAAGCCAGCTTGCAGTGATGAGGATCCGGGAGAGGGTGATCTGGTCAGCCAGGGAGTACCTCCATAACAGCGGTTTCCTTCTTGTCGACAGCCCCATCCTCACCGGGGCGATAGGAGAGGGCGCATCGGGTCTTTTCGAGGTACCCTACTTCGACCTGGGCAACGCCTACCTGGCCCAGACGGGTCAGCTCTATGCCGAGGCAGCAGCTGCAGCCTTCGGCAAGGTCTACACCTTCGGCCCCACTTTCAGGGCAGAGAAATCCAAGACCAGAAGGCACCTGACGGAGTTCTGGATGATAGAACCCGAGGTGGCGTTCTACGATCACAAGGACAATATGACCCTCCAGGAGAACCTGGTATCCTATATCGTTCAAAGCGTCCTCGAGCACTGCGCTTCCGAACTGGCCCAGATAGGGAGGGACACGGAACCCCTGGAACGCGTGAAACCCCCCTTCCATCACATAAATTACGACGAGGCGGTGATTATGCTTCAAAAGCTGGGTAGCCCCATAGATTTCGGAACTGACTTCGGAGGAGAGGACGAGACGATCCTCACCCAGCAGTTCGACAGGCCTCTTTTCGTGGAGTGCTACCCCAAGAAGATCAAGGCATTCTACATGAAGCAGCACCCTGAAAGGGAGGATCTGGTCCTCTGCGACGACCTCCTGGCACCGGAGGGTTACGGGGAGATCATAGGCGGCTCACAGAGGGAGGATTCCTTCGAACTCCTTCACAAAAGAATAATCGAGGAGAAACTTCCTGAGGACTCATACGGCTGGTACCTTGACCTGAGGAGATACGGCACATTCGTACACAGCGGCTTTGGGATGGGAATAGAGAGGGTTGTCGCATGGGTCTGCGGCCTCCCCCATATCAGGGAGACCATTCCCTTCCCGAGAACAATATACCGACTTAACCCATAAGGGAGTGAGAGCTGGAGATGGTTCCCAACAAATGGATCCCTTACAAGGATTTTGATGGACGACCCAACTACGAACAGCGCAACTGGCTGATCGGGAGCGGCAGTATCGGCGGCAAGGCAAAGGGTTTGTCCTTCGCCTTTGATCATCTCCAGGGCTCAGAGCTCATGGAGGACGTCAAGCTGCCCTCGATGACCTATGTCATTACCACCGAACCTTTCCACGACTTTTTGAACGACAACGTTATGGACTGGATCCACGATGAACCCGACCTGGAAAAGATCATTCTCGCCTTCTCCCAGGGGAGGTTGAGAGAGTCCTTTCTCAACGATCTCGACAAAGTTCTCCAGACCCTCTACGACACTCCCCTGGCCATAAGGTCCAGCTCCCTTCTCGAGGACTCCCATCTTCTGTCCTTTGCGGGTAAGTACTTCACCACCTTTGCGGCCAACGTATTCGACATGGAGTGGAGGCGGCGGGAACTGGCCGACGGCATCAAGACCGTTTGGGCCTCGCTCTACAACCAGGCAGCAAGGGCATATCGCACCAAACACGGCTTTGCGGACCGGGACGAAGCAATGGCCGTCCTGGTACAACCCCTTATAGGACACGACCATGACGGGCTCTACTACCCCGAACTGGCTGGAACGATCTTCTCCAGGGTCTACCGGAGACCTTCACCAAGGATAGACAAGGAGCAGGGGGTGATCAGGTTCTGTTTTGGACTGGGGACCAGGACCGTCGACAGGTCCCTTGCCAGGGTGGTCTACCTGTCACACCCCAACATGAGGCCAGAGGGGAACCTCGCCAGAGAGGTGGTCCGGTACAGCCAGAGCAGTTTTGACTACGTGGATCTTGAGTTCGGCGCCTTCGTCTCAGGTGACCTGAGATCCCTTTTCCCCTTCATCATGGAACATCACAAGTCGGCCACGGCATTTGTAGAGCTGTTTGGCGACAACATCCTTTACTGGGCGGGCTCGAGACCAATGATCCCAACTACTCCTTTTTTCACTTTTGGCGATCTTCCCACCCGTTACCCCCACTTCCTCGAGACTGCCAGGAAGATCTCCATGCACTTCGAGAAGGAGATGGGGATACCTATTGATATGGAGTTCACCTACGAGACCCAGGAGAAAAAGATGACCCTGGTCCAACTCAGGCCACTCTCCTCCTATGAAGAAATGGCGTCGGTCAGGATTCCAGAGGTGTCCCACGATAAGATACTTCTCAAGGGGTCAAGGATGGTCAGCAACGGAATTATCGAATCGACACCCTACCTTGTCTACGTTGACCCTTTCAGATACGGCAACAGGGAGAACTACTTCAAGATAGCCAGGGCTCTGGGAAAGGTGAATGAGCGCCTCAAGGGGACAAGGTACGTGTTGATCGGACCCGGAAGATGGGGAAGCGTCAATCCCGACCTTGGTGTGCCCGTCGACTACGCCGAACTATGCAACTGCGGCTGCATGGTCGAACTTGGCATAGTGGAAAAGCATTTCACTCCTGAGCTCTCCTATGGGACCCATTTTTTCCTTGACCTCGACGTGGACAACATCCTTTACCTGCCCGTCTTTGCGGGCGAAAAACCGGATATTTTCAACAGGGACTGGTTCGAGGAGCACCCCTACGAAACCGGCTCCGAAGAAGAGATACGGGTCTACAAGGGGAACTTCTCGGTATATCTGAATGGAGAGACCGAGGAGGGAGTTGTGATAGAGAACTGACCCTCTCAAAAAAAGGGGGGGCCCTCCGGCCCCCCCGATCTGTCCTTCTTCCTTGATCAGGGCCAGATACCCCGGAAGCGCATTGCGAGAGTTATCCTGTCTACGGCCCTGACGTATGCGGCCTGCCGGAAAGTAATGTCCTTCTCCTTCTTGATCTTCCAGATCTCCTGGAAGGCCTTGGTCAGCTTCTTGTCCAGTTTCTGGTGTACTTCATCCTCAGTCCAGAAATCGCCTGTCCGACCCTGGATCCATTCGAAACAGCTCACGGTAACACCGCCGGAGTTGGCGAGAACGTCGGGGACCACAAGTATGCCCCTTTCGTTGAGAATGGCTTCACCTTCGGGTGTCACCGGTCCATTAGCCAGTTCAAGCACTACCTTAGCCTTGATATTGGGGGCGTTCTCGGCGTTCACAACACCTTCGAGGGCCGCCGGAATTAGGACGTCCACGTCCAGTTCCAGAAGCTCCTCGTTGGTCACGCTGTCAGCTCCTTTGATCCCCTTAATGTTACCGGTCTCTCTCTTGAACTTGGAGATCTCTTCATAGGACAGCCCCTTGGAGTTGAAAGCACCTCCCCTGCTGTCTGAAACGCCAATTACATTCAGGCCTACGAGGTTGGCAAGCTTATGGGCGTAGCCGCCCACATTTCCGTAACCCTGGACGGCAGCCGTGAGGGTTTTCCCCAGCAGACCCATCTCCCTCAACGTCTCCCGCAACACGTACATGCCGCCCCTTGAGGTAGCGTCGCCTCGCCCAAGGGATCCTCCTACGGCAACTGGTTTTCCGGTGTAGACCGAGGGTTCGCTCCTTCCCTGGATCTTCTCAAAGGTGTCAACAAACCAGGCCATGACCTGGGGGTTGGTATAAACGTCCGGTGCAGGGATATCGATATCGGTCCCCACGAAACGGTTTATCGCAAGGGAGTAACCTCGGCTGAGCCTTTCAAGCTCTCCCTTGGTCAGTTCCTTGGCGTTGACCGAGACTCCTCCCTTTCCACCGCCGTAGGGGAGATCAGCCGTAGCGCACTTGATAGTCATCCAGGAAGAGAGAGCGACCACTTCATCCCTGTTAACATGGGGGTGATAACGAACGCCGCCCTTGTAGGGTCCAAGGGCGTTGTTGTGATGGCTTCTCCAGGCTTTCAGGACCTTGACCGTCCCGTCGTCGAGCCTTAGCGGAATGGTAACCTCGAGGACTTCCCTCGGTTCCTTCAGGATCTCCAGGTACTCCGGCTCCGCGCTGATATGCGGCGCTGCCTCCTCAAGCTGCTGAACGAACATTTCGTGCGGGTTAAGTTTCGCCATCCAAATTCCCCCTTTACATTAAGAAATCGCCCCCCTGGAACGCATCCATGTGGGCAAGATTTTGTTGCGCTAATTATCATAGCACTTATGGTCCACCGCACAAGTGAA
>JAAYDT010000072.1 GCA_012729145.1 Synergistaceae bacterium
ATCATAAGGGGCAAGCCGCCAGTCCAGGTCGAGCGACTGGGTGAAGTGCTGGACTATCTCTGCCGTGTCTTCCCTGAATCGTCCGTGCCACATGAAGATCTACCTCCCGGTCCCTTTACGGCATCCTGACTGAGAGGGCCTCAGATCCCCTCTCTGCCGCCATATCATTGCAAAGCGCCCACAGAAGGTCCGTCTCGCTGTGGGTATATTCATCAACCCCCATAAGCCCCAGAAGGGCTCTTGCCACCGAAAGCCCCGTCACGATGATGTCGGCCCTCCCCTTTTCAAGGCCCGTTATCATCGCCCTTTCCTCAAGGGGTGTCGCCGAGATCCTCCGAACCAGTTCATCCAGGTCACCGGACCTCACCTTCCGTCCGTGAAGCCGGGAGGGGCGGTAATCATCCACGCGGACCATCTCCAACATCATTACCGCTGCCGAAGAAGTGCCACCCACCCCCACAAGATTACCCGGGCCGCCTTCTAGACTTTTCCCGATGACACTCCTGACCTCTTCCATTACTGCCTCGGGTTCCTCACCAAAAAGGGCGGTCATTCTTACGGCCCCCAAGGGGAAAGAGAAGGACCTGTGGGGGGTCCCGATATCCAGGCTTCCCCCGCCGAGGTCAAAGACCCATCCCGCCCCGGGGATCCCCAGAGAGGCCCCTTTCCTGCCGAGCCGGGCCTCCTCTTCGGGATCCAGCACCCTGGGAGTTAGCCCCGTCAGTGACTCCATCCTGGCGACCACTTCGCCGGAGTTGATGGCACTCCTCAGGCTTTCTGTCGCACAGAAAGATATATGCCCACCGGTGACGCCGGAACGTTCGAGGAGCTGAAAGGCCTTCCCGACGGCCTCCAGGGTCCTTTCAAGGGCCTTTCCTCCGACGGCGTACTCTCCTTCCCGGATGCCCTCGGTCACTCTTGATATCCATACCCCCGAGGCAACGTACTCCAGCACCCCTCCCGATACCGAAACGGCAAGACACCGGACGGAGTTGGAACCCAGATCGACGGCACCGAACCTTAGCCTGTCGTGCATGGCCACTCCAGGGGGTCATCACACTCCTGCACCCCGATCCTTTCGCAGAGCCAATCCTCCCCGGGGTGCCACCCCATCCCTATCATGGAGGCAGCCTGCAGGTGAAGGCATTTTACCGAAACGTCCCCGCCTGACCTGATGCCCCCTACGCCTGTAGCGGTAAGGGATAGCCAGGCCGGGGGATCTTCCTCCATTATCTCCCGGGACCTTTCTGGACCCAGAAGAAAAACCCTGAAAAGCACGTACTGAAGATTGAAGATCCTCCAGTCCCGGGTCCTGTCACGTTCTATCCGACGACCCAGCTCCCTTACCCCTCCGGCCGACTCGATCCTGTCGACTTTCCTTGAGAGGCATGGGCAGCTCAGCCAGAAGACCGTGGGGAAGGGGTGCCCCTTTCTCAAAGGATCGCATACCGTCACCTGTGGGAAGCCGTACCTGCACCTTCGGGAAACGCCGCGTACCAGGCGGGCATCAAATTTCCTTGAACCGGCCTGCCTCTTCACCGTTTCGAGATCGGCGTTCAGGGGTATCTCAAAAAAAACAGGGGGCAACAAGCCCCCTGCAGCAGGCAGATCCTGCTCCTGTCCTATTTCTTTCCCCGAGGTTTTCCCCCGGAGCCTTCCTTGTTCTTCCTGTTCAGATCGGATAATTTCTGATCGCTCGCCTTCAGGAATGAAGCCAGTTTCTTCTCAAAATCGTCTCCCGCCGACGATGGCGCGCCTCGCGGCTGCCTCGGTCTCTCTACGCGGGCCTGGAGCTGTTTCAGGGAGAGGTCGATACGGCCTCTTTCATCGATCTTGATGACCTTGGCCTCTACCTCCTGCTGCAGCTGCAGGATATCCTCTACCTTCTTGACATACTCGTAGGCAAGCTCCGAGATATGGATCATTGCCTTCTGCCCCGTCGAAAGCCTGACGAAGGCCCCGTATGGCAGGATCTGTTCCACAGTACCCTTTACGATGTCTCCGACCTTAACCTCCGTCGTTTGGGAGCCCTTTTCCTGGACCATCAACCAGTTTTCCCCTCCGTATAGATTTGAGAGATGATCTATAAAAACACCGGCCCGTACAGATCCGGTTCACGCCGACAAGTATATCATTATGTCAAGGACAGGGTACAACTCCTGTCATCTTCCGTAACGGCGTAACAAAGATCAGTGTCCGGTAACCCCAAGGTCCTCCAGGAATAGGGGGCTCAGGACCTTTATGAAAGTGCCCTTCATGCCAAGGCTCCGGCTTTCGATTATACCCGCGCTCTCGAGCTTTCTCAGGGCGTTCACGATGACGCTCCGGGTCACCCCCACCCTGTCTGCAACACGGCTGGCTACTACGATCCCTTCCGATCCTCCCAGCTCCCTGATCATGTGCCTGACGGACTCCACCTCCGAGTAGGACAGGGCCCTCATGGCCATCTGGACGATCAGGCGCTC
Organism: Synergistaceae bacterium; assembly: GCA_012729145.1. Lineage (GTDB taxonomy): Bacteria > Synergistota > Synergistia > Synergistales > Thermovirgaceae > 58-81. The sequence goes on from JAAYDT010000072.1 coordinate 2,466, forward strand.
CCTGGCCCTGTCCTCTATGCTCCTGGCCCTGGAATGGAGTATCTCCAGACCTACCACCGTGGCCAGATATTCACCGAGCACAAGGTCCCTGTTATCGAAGGGATGACCGAACCGGGCCAGGATAAGTGTACCCAGGCGCTCCCCCGCGCCGTGGATAGGAACATATACGACGTGCTTGTTGGAATAGGTACAGGGCTCGTCGGAGTAGGCGCAGAGTCCGTGGTCGGTGTGGTTCAGCTCCGATTCGTGGTACTGGTTCACCTTTTCGGTGTACCCTTCAGGCATGGCCCCCTTCTCAAGTAGCTCAGACATGATGGGGCAGTTGTACTCGCTGATCCAGGAGTAGCCCAGGATCCCGCCCTCCCGGTCGATCATGTAGACGTTGGCCGCCGACAGTTCGCAGAGAAGCCTGGCGAGCCTCTGGTAGTCCGGTGTACCCGGATCCCTGCGACTCTGCAGGACCCTGTTGACGGCACGGGTCTTCTCAAGGAGGTCCTGCATTGCCGAAGGATCGGCTATCTTGGCCCTTGATTCGATCAGTTCTTTCGGTGTGTTCATCGTCACAGAGATCCCTCCCGATGTTCTCAGGCGCTGATCGGGCAGCGCCCAACTATAACAGGTATTTCCTTACATCCGTATCGGCTACCAGCCTCTCAAGCCGTTCCCTTACAAGTTCGCCATCGATCTCCACGTTCTGCCCGGAGAGGTCCGGGGCCTCGAACTGGATCTCCTCCAGGAGATTCTCCATCATTGTGTGAAGCCGGCGGGCCCCGATGTCCTCGGTCTCGCGGTTCATCCTGGCGGCCAGCGAGGCGATCTCCCTCAGGGCTGTCTCCGAAAAGGAAAGGGTTACCTGCTCCGTCGAAAGCAGCGCCTTGTACTGGTCCACCAGGCTGTGCTCCGGTTCCACGAGTATCCTTGCCAGGTCCCCCTCGGCAAGAGGGTTGAGCTCGACTCTGAGAGGAAGCCTTCCCTGGAGTTCAGGGACGAGATCTGACGGTTTCATCTTGTGGAAGGCACCGGCAGCTATGAAAAGGATGTGGTCGGTCCTCACCGGTCCGTACTTCGTGTTGACCGTACACCCCTCGACGATGGGAAGAAGGTCTCTCTGGACCCCCTCGCGGCTCACGTCGGGTCCTGAGTGACCGCCACCTGCCGAAGCGACCTTGTCGAGTTCGTCAATGAAGACTATACCCTCCTCCTGGGCCTTCTTCAGACCCTCCTGGGCTGCGGCTTCATGATCTACGAGCTTCTCCGCCTCCTCGGCCTCCAGAATGCTCCTGGCCGTTTCGACGGTAACGGTCCGCCTCTTTTTCTTCTTCGGGAATATGCCGCTAAGCATCTCCCCGATGTTCATGCCCATCTCTTCCATACCGGGCCCGCCCATGACGGGGATGCCGAACTGGGCGCTCTCGCTGACCTCGATCTCTATCTCGCGACCCTCTAGCTTGCCCTCGTCGAGCATACGCCCCAACCTCTCCCTGGTGGAGAGACGCTGCCTCTCGGCTCTCTCCTCCTCTTCGGTAGGGATCCTCTCCTCTTTCTGGGGCTGCCCGGAGAAGATATGCATGAAGTCGGATACCTTTTCCTGGACCTTTCTCGGCGGGATAAGGGCATCCAGTATCCTCTCCCTCGCCCTGACAGAAGCCTCCTCACGGACCTCTTCTATCTTCCTCTGCTTCACCATCTGGACAGATCTCTCCACCAGGTCCCGGATCATGGACTCAACATCCCTGCCCACGTAGCCCACTTCGGTGAACTTGGTGGCCTCCACCTTGATGAAGGGTGCGCTCACCAGCTGGGAGAGCCTCCTGGCTATCTCGGTCTTCCCCACCCCCGTGGGTCCGACCATGAGTATGTTCTTCGGAGCTATCTCCCTGGCTATCTCCTCGGGAAGCTCCAGTCGGCGGATCCTGTTCCGCAGGGCAATAGCGACGGCCCTCTTGGCCCTGCCCTGACCCACGATGTAACGGTCAAGGTAGGTAACTATTGCCTTGGGGGTAAGGGCCTCGTTCCTTCCTTCCCTCAATCCTCAAGCACCTCCAGCGTAATCGAATCGTTGGTGTAGATACAGATCCTGGAGGCTATGACGAGTGACCTTCTGGCGATCTCGTCGGCCCTGGCATCTGAGGACTCCAGGAGGGCCCTCGCCGCGGCCAGGGCATATCCTGCACCTGAACCGATGGAACAGGCCTCACCCTCCGGTTCCAGGATATCCCCGGCCCCGGTCAGAAGGAGGGTAGATCTGCTGTCGGCCACGAGCATCATTGCCTCCAGCCTTCTCAGGACTTTGTCGGTCCGCCAGTCCTTGACCAGTTCGGTGGCGGACCTTATCAGGTTGCCCCCGTGTTCGGCCAGTCTCTTCTCGAAGCGTTCCAGCAGGGTCATCGCATCGGCCGTACCCCCCGCGAACCCCGTGAGCACTCGACCGTCGTAGAGGCGCCTGACCTTCCTGGCCCCTTCCTTTATTACCTGGTCCCCAAGGGTGACCTGGCCGTCTCCGGCCATGGCCACAACATTATTCCTCCTGACGCAAAGGATCGTTGTCCCCTTCATCATCCGCATCACCGCTTCCGGCCCTGGGGTGGGCCATGGTATAGCTTTTCCTCAGCTGCTCTACCGTTATCTTCAGATACTTCTGGGTGGTCACAAGGCTTTCGTGTCCCAGCAGCTCCTGGAGGACCCTCAGGTTGGCTCCTCCTTCGAGCATATGGGTCGCAAAGCTGTGCCTCAGAACGTGGGGGGTAACCCCGGAGAGGCCAGCCCTGGCCGCCGCCTTCAGGACGCTCCTGTGAAGAGTTCTTACGGTTATATGCTCCCCCCTGCTGCCGGGGAATACGTAATCCGAGACGACCGGACAGGAATCTCTCCACTCCCTCAGGGCCTTGACGGAGTACCTGCCCATCGGGACCAGCCGCTCCTTCTCACCCTTGCCCATTACCCTGATCCATCTTTCTTCAAGGTCCACCTGGTCCCAGCGAAGGGAGGCCGTCTCTGCGACCCGCAGCCCGGAGCCGTACATTAGCTCCATTGCCGCCAGGTCCCTGTGGGCCTCCGGGCCGGAAGGGCCCGTCTCCAGGAGCTTTTGCATATCCTCCCGGGAGATCGCCCTTGGTAGCCTTCCAGGAAGCCTGGGTCCCCGGATCCCCTCAGCGGGGTTCGACGGGATCTCGCGACGCTCCCGGAGGAAACGAAGCCAGCTCCTTATGGCAGAAAGCTTTCTGGCTGCAGAGGAGCGGGCGTAGCCGAAGCCAACCACGTCCCTGAGGAAGCCCCTTATGTGCAGGCTCTGCACCTCTCCGGGGGCGGTGACCCCCAGACCCTCCAGGTAGTCGGCAAACTGGGAGAGGTCCACGGCATAGTTGAGGGTCGTGTGTCCCGAACCTCCCCTGCCGGACCTCATCTCTTCAAGGAAAAGATCGATAGATTCGGAAATAGCGTCCCCGGGCATGTCAATAATTGTAACACTTTGGAGAGGATTAATCATAATCTTCTGAAGATATCTGTATGGTCGGAATTTTTCTCAAAAGAGGTGGTAATTCTTCGATGAACTTCTTCATGGACTCCGAGGACCTGGAAGCATACTTCCCACATCGTTCCGGCCTCTTCTTTATCCTCTGGAGCAACGGAGGAAAGATGCCAAGGTTGGTGTTCATAGGCTGGAAGGACCTGGGCTGGGGATCCGAGAGATGAGCAAGCAGGGAGCCGACAGCGGTCTCCCTTGGCCAGACGGGAAACTCCTGCCCCGAGACCAGGGCTGCTGTGTTCAGGGCAGCCACAAGCCCCATGGCGGTGCTCTCAACATAGCCTTCAACGCCGGTGATCTGACCAGCGAGGAAGATATCGCTTTGAACCTTTAGCCTGAGGAAAGGATCGAGAACCTTGGGAGCATCTACGTAGATGTTCCGGTGCATCACTCCGAGCCTGACGAATTCGGCTCCCGAAAGGGCCGGGATCATCCTGAACACGCTCTCCTGTTCAGGCCACCGGAGGTTGGTCTGGAAACCTACGAGGTTGTAGAGGGTACCCGAGGTGTTCTCCTGACGGAGCTGGACCACCGCCCATGGCTCCTCGCCGGAGATCGGATCACTGAGACCCACAGGCCGGAGAGGACCGAACCGCAGCGTGTCTACCCCCCTGGAGGCTATCACTTCCACGGGGAGACACCCCTCGAAGTAACGGTCGTCCTTTTCGAAGTCGTGCCTGGGAGCCATCTCGGCAGAGACAAGAGCGGCGTGGAATGCCTCGTACTCCTCCCTGTTCATGGGGCAGTTTATGTAATCGTCACCAAAGCCCCATCGGCCGCCCCGGAAAGCCCTGGTCATGTCTATGGACTCGGCGGTTACCACTGGAGAGACAGCATCGAAGAAGGACAGGAAGTTCTCGCCTACCGTTCGCGAAAGAGATCTGGCCAGGGGATCGCTTGTGAGGGGACCCGTTGCGATAATTGCCGGGCCTTCGGGGATCTCATGGATCTCCTTTCTTTCTACCGCCACAAGGGGGTCTGAAGCGAGGGCACCGGTAATGCATTCCGAGAAGCTGTCCCGGTCCACGGCCAGCGCTTTCCCGGCCGGTACCCGGGACCTTCTGGCACAGTCAAGAATGAGGCTGCCCATCATGTCCAGTTCTGCCTTGAGGATGCCCCCGGGGCTAGTGATCTCAAAGGCTCCCAGGGAGTTGCTGCAAACCAGCTCCGCGAATCCCCCTGTCCTGTGGGCAGGTGTCGTTCTGTGGGGGCGCATCTCGATAAGGGTCACCGGTATGCCCCTCCGGCACAGCTGCCAGGCAGCCTCTGAACCTGCCAGGCCAGCCCCGACTACGGTTATCCTTCTAGTCCCGGGATCTTTCTTCATCGGCCGGACCCTCCACTGAACCACAGGAGGAGCAGACCTTCCCCCCGGACCTTCCCTTGACAACCAAGGGGCCGCCGCAAGAGGAACACTTCTCGCCGGTGGGCTGGTACCACGAAACGAAGTCGCACTCGGGGTAACGGGAGCACCCGTAAAAGGGCTTCCCTCCCTTGCCCCGCCTCTTGACGACCTCACCCTTGCCGCACTTGGGACAGGCGACGCCGGTGGTCTTGAGTATGGGGCGGGTGTAACGGCACTTCTTTTCCGGGTCGGAGTAGCCGGCACAACCTATGAAATCCCCGAACCTTCCCGTCTTTATCACCAGCGGTGAACCACACAGGGGGCAGTCCTCCCCGATCGGTTCCGGGGGCGGGGGCGGGACCTTCTGGGCCTCAGCCTCGGCCTTTTCGAGTGATGCGGAGAAGTCCTTCCAGAATTCGCGGACCACGTCCCTCCACTGCCTTCCATCCTCTTCGATCTCGTCCAGTTCGCTCTCCATCCCGGCAGTGAAGGCGAGGTCCAC
>JAAYDT010000073.1 GCA_012729145.1 Synergistaceae bacterium
GCCCCTTGCAAACCGGACCGCCTTCCGGATATAATGACCCGTGGCTTTCAGGGGCGACTAGCTCAGCGGAAGAGCGCTTCCCTCACACGGAAGAGGTCACAGGTTCGAACCCTGTGTCGCCCACCACTGGATATTATCCCCTTCTTTCACTTCGTTCTTCCGTCAGGGAAGAGTTCACAGAGCAGGTTTTTTCCGTTGGTATTTTTGCTTTCTCTCTTGAAATGTAAGGAAGGGAGTTTTTCCTATGGGGTGTGGGTTTCTCTCTTTTCCGTACCCTGGAACCCAAAAAGCAGGACCGCCCCAGTTCTATCCCTGGAAGCGGTCCTCTCCTTTTCGGCCATGCGCTGAAGAATTATCAGAGGCCCCTCACTATGGTCTGGTCCCTGCTGGGGCCAACTCCTACCAACACCACAGGAACACCGGTCTCCTCTTCGATAAAGCGGATGTAGTCCCTTGCGGCCCGAGGCAGATCGTCGAAACTCCGGCACTCCCCAAGATCTCTCTTCCATCCGTCCATGTTCCTGAACACCGGTTCGACGGAGTCGAGAAAGGTCAAGTTGCCCTTGAAGGGAAGGTTCTCCCCCTCGTCTGACCTGTAGCTTACACAGACAGGGATGGTCTCGAACCCCGAGAGGACATCCAGCTTGGTCAGTGCCAGGGCATGGATCCCGTTGACCCTGACGGCATATTTCAGGGCCACCAGGTCAAGCCATCCGCAGCGCCTGGGGCGACCCGTCGTGGCTCCGAATTCACCGCCCCTTTCGCGAAGAACATCTCCGGACTTACCCCTGTGCTCAGTGGGGAAAGGGCCTTCACCCACCCTGGTACAGTAGGCCTTAACAACACCGGTGACCCTCCCAACAAGGGAAGGACCAAGACCTGCTCCCACGCAAGCCCCACCCGCCACAGGGCTTGAACTGGTAACAAAGGGGTAGGTACCGTGATCCAGGTCAAGAAGTGTACCCTGGGCCCCCTCGAAGAGGACGTTGTTTCCATTCACCAGGGCCTCGAAGATCGTCAGGGAGGCATCGCCGACATAGGGTCCGAGCTTCTCCCCCCAGACCCTGGCCTGATCGAAGATCTCACCGAAGGCCATGGGGGCCTCACCGTAGATCCTGGTGAGGTGCATGTTCTTAATCTCCAGGTTGAAGGAGAGCTTTTCCCTCAGCGCGTCCTCGCAAAGGAGATCCTCGACCCTGATGCCGCAGCGGTTGACCTTGTCCATGTAACATGGGCCTATCCCCCTGCGCGTTGTCCCGATCTTCTTTCCGCTCCCTCTAAGACGCTCTTCCATTCCATCCAGTACCTTGTGGTAGGGCATGACAACGTGAGCCGCTCCGCTGATCACCAGACGCGCCCTGTCCTTGCCCCTCTCCTGCAGGTCTCCGAGCTCTTCCAGGAGCTGTTGGGGATCTACGACCACCCCGTTGCCGACGACACAGGTCTTCCCCGAATAGAGCATCCCCGAGGGCAGGAGGTGAAAAATATACTTTTCGCCTTCCACAATTACCGTGTGCCCAGCATTGGCTCCGCCCTGGAACCTGACGACCACGTCCATGTTGTTGGCTATTGCATCGACAACTCTTCCTTTTCCCTCGTCACCCCACTGGGCGCCGACTATTATCTCAACCCGACCCTTCATGCGGTCATTCCTCCCAGCCGCCGATCCTTTTATGCGCCAGGTACTCGGGCACAGTCACAAATTCTATATCCTCAGGGGCCATTTCGTACAGCTTCGGAAGAAAATCCATGGTCCCGGGCCTGGCGTGGCATATTGCAACGGCCCCTCCGTTCTTCCTTGCCAGCGCAAAGGTTTTGCGGAATTGCTCTTGAAGAAAAATCTCTTCGTCGTAATGATCGAGGAAGACCCTGTTCAGGGTAGCGGGAAGACCGGAATCCAAAGCTACCGGATAGGCCACGGAACCTCCGGAGGTCCTGCTGTCAACGAAAAGAAGCCCCTCCGCCTTCAGTTCCAGCATTACCCCCTTCATCGCCCGGGGATCCTCCGTTGCCCGGGATCCCTGGTGGTTGTTCAGGCCTGTGGCCCCCGGCAGCGACCACAGTGCGTTCCTCACCGAGGCCCGAACTTCCTCCGGGGCCATTCCCGCCCGTACCAGAGCGTGCGGGTCACCGGGGAAACCCTTGGCCTCCATGGGCAGGTGAACGATGAACGGGATACCCATTTCACCGGCCATCTCAGCCGTTGTCCGACTGAAGCGCTGGTAGGGTATGATCGCCCACGTAAGGGGCAGGGGAACCGAGGAAAGTCGCCTGGCCGCGTCCATGGAGAAACCCAGGTCATCCACGATAACGGCAACTACTGGGGGGCGGATGAACCCCCCCGAGCATTCCGAAAGCCGCGGAAAGGCCAGGACCCACAGAACGACCAGAATGACCCTGCTAGCTGTCTTTAGCCTCTGTCGCATCTTCTCTGCCCAAAAGCTCCGACAACGCTCTCTTGAGCTGGACGTCCTTCTCCCTGTCCCTTTCGAACTCACCCTCCACTTCGATGTCGGGAGAAAGACCCACCTTGTCGATGACAGTTCCTGCAGGAGTGTAGTATTTCGCTATGGTGACAAAGATGCCCGACGAGTCGGACAGGTTGAAAAGGGTCTGGACAGATCCTTTTCCGAAGGATTGCTTGCCCAGGATGACGGCCCTTCCCTGGTCCTTCAGGGCTCCGGCAAGGATCTCCGAGGCACTGGCACTGCCTTCATTGATCAGAACTGCCACGGGGAGGTCCGTGATGGTCCCATGTCTTGCATATATGACCTCGTTGGCCCTGTCGAAACGTCCCCTGGTACTTACGATGACTCCTCCATCGAGAAGCAGGTCCGCTATATCCACACAGCTGCTGAGTAGTCCCCCGGGGTTGTTCCTCAGGTCTATCAGGAAACTTCCAGCCCCTTCTCCAAGCAGATCATAGACTGCCTTCCGGAAATCGAAAAGGGTTCTCTGGTTGAACTGGGTTATCCTGACAAGCCCGACGCTGTCCTCCAGAAGTTCCGATTTGACAGTCTGGATCCTTATGCTCTCTCTCTCTATCTCAAACTTTAGCAGGTCCTCCTCTTCCTCGCGACGGATCCAAATGACCACCTTTGTGCCAGGATCCCCCCTGAGGGTGTTGACCACTTCGTTCTGGGACCATCCGAGGATCACTTCGTCTCCGATCTTCACTATCTGGTCCTTTGGCTTGAGACCAGCCCTGTCTGCGGGAGTATCCTCTATGGGACTCACCACCAGGGTCTTCCCGTCTCGCTGACCTATGTAAATTCCGAGACCTCCGTACTCGCCCTGAAGTTCTATCTCTTCCTCCTTCAGTTCATCAGGGTCAACGAAACGGGTGTAGGGGTCATCCAGCGCAGAGACCATGCCCCGGATGGCTCCGTGAAGAAGGTTCTCCTCGGAGATCCCCTCCTCCCCGTCGACATGATAGGTCTCAAGTATGACGCGGGCCTGCTTCATGATCCACAGGTCCTGAAAGCTGAAAGGGGCTGCCTTGAAGAGATCCACATCATTGAAGGCAACAGCGGACATTACGCCGCCTACCAGGATCACCCCTATTACAGCACCTATGAAAATATCCCTTGCCCGCCGAAACATTTCAGGATTCCACCCTTCCCTCTACCCTACCTTCCGAGGAAGGTGATCGGGTTCCTTGCTTCTCCGTTGACCCTTACCTCGAAATGGAGATGGGGCCCGGAGGTCACTCCAGTACTCCCCACATTTCCAATAACATCCCCGCCCTTGACGACCTTTCCCTCCTCCACCCTGATCTGGGAAAGATGCGCATATACGGTGGTAAGATCCCCCCCGTGGTCTAGGATAACGATCTGGCCGTAGCCTCTCAGCCAACCTGCAAAAAGAACCTCTCCCGCCTCCGCGGCCTTGACCGGTGTCCCGGCCGAAGCCTTAATATCAAGCCCGGTATGCATGATCTTGGTCTTGAACACGGGGTGGACCCTTGTACCGAAGTTGCTGGTTATCTCTCCCTTTACAGGCCAGGACAGCTTCCCCCCCGAGGGAACATAGGTGGGTGTTATCCCTGCCCTCGACTCCTGGAGCTTTCTCTTCTGGGTCATCAATTCCCGTATCTTGTTCTGAAGCTCCTTCTGGGATTCCTCCAGTTCTCTTGCTGCCTTCTGGTGAAGAGCCTTCTGCTTCGTCAAGGCATCAAGGGACTTCTTTTGCTGGGACTCGGAGTCCTTCAGCGCCGACTGTTCCTTTCTCAGGTTATCCTTCTGCTTCTCAAGCAGGGCCCTCTGGTCCTGCATCTCCTTCATGGCAGATTCGAGCTTTTTTTTGTTCTCGCTCATGGTCACTATCCTTCGTTCATCCTCACGGGCTATCCTGGCCAGAAGATAGGCGTTGTTAAGAGCCTCGTGGGTGCTGCCCGCCGAAAGGAGGAGGTTGAACTCTGCGATCCCACCGTACTTGTAGATAGCCTCGAACCTCCTGGCAAGGTAACCCTTGGTCCTTGAAAGTTGTGCTTCGGTGGTCTCTATCTCCGAGGTCAGCTCTTTTATCCTCATCTCCGTCTTCTCGCGCTGGAGATCGAGGAGGGCAACCTTCTGCCTCAGGAGGGTTACGCTCTGGTCTATCTTCGAAAGCTCGTCAAGCAGTCCCTGCTCCTTTCTCCGGGCCTCGCTGATCTGTTTCTGGTGGTAGGATATCTGCCTCTCTATCGATTCCAGCCGTCCCTGTTCATCCTTGATCCTCGAATCGATATCAGGGGCACATGAGACCCGAGATGGGAAAAGGACCAGCAGTGAAAAAACCAGGAGGAGTGACCGTACGGTGGAAGAGTTCCCTTTTACCTTCATGATCTCAACACTCCAGACTCGTTCTAGATCGACCTTGAAGCTTGCCTGACAAAACGGGATGCCGCAAGCCAGCTGCAGATCCATCCGACCGATACGCCGGCAAGCACCAGGACCGCACCGACCCGGAGAACGATGATCCTGTCGGTCAGAAGTCTGAGGAAGGGAAGGGATCTCTCCAGGGCGGTGATGGCCATCCCGTAGGAGAACCACAACAGCAGGACCGAGAGCGCAGCTCCCGCTGTCCCCAGGATAACCCCCTGGAGAACATAGGGGAAGACCACAAAGGTCCGGGAAGCGCCGACGAGGAGCATCTTGCTTATCTCTTCTTTCCGTGCGAACACGCCAATACGGATCGTGTTGAAGAGGACCAGTGCCGCCGAAGCGAGGGAGACCACCAGAACGACTATTGACAGCCTGGCCACGAAATGGGATATCTTCTGCAGCCTCTCGGCAACAGTCCCAGCATAGACCACTTCCTCCACCTCAGGCATGGCTATCAGCTCTCGGGCTATGACCGTGGCGAAGGACGCTTTCTTGACCTGTATCTCCACGCTGGGGGGTAGAGGGTTCTCGTCAAGGAGGGTCACTGCTTCGGCCAGTTTGCCGAGCCTGGCTTTGAGGCGTTCAAGGGCCTCCCCGGAGGTCACCACCCTGACCGAGGAGACCGAATCGTAGGAGGAAGCCTTTCGTGCAACCACCTCCAGGGCTTCTTGGGAATCCCTGACGTAGGCCTGGACAGTAAGGTCGCCCTCTACAGCCTCGACGAGGTATCGGGTGTTAAGGACAAAGAGAATGCTCGCCCCCACGAGAAAGAAGACCGCCACGGAGGTTATGATCGTCAGGAGGCTCAAACCTGAATGCCTGGAGAGTAGTCTCCAGGTATCCCTCATCACGTACCTAAAAGTCCCCATCCACCCTGTACCTGCCCTTCTTCTCGTCCCTTACCAGACGCCCCTTGCGGAGCTCGATGACCCTCTGGCGGTATGAATCGACAATGTACTGGTTGTGGGTCGCCACTATCAGGGTGGTCCCCGAAGCGTTGATGGACAGCAGAAGTTGCATGATCTCGTCGGCCGTATCTATATCAAGGTTGCCCGTAGGTTCATCGGCTAGAAGTATCGAAGGCGAGTTCGCAATAGCCCTCCCTATGGCCACTCTCTGCTGTTCCCCCCCCGAGAGCTGTTCAGGGAAGAGGCTCCTCCTCCTCCAGAGACCGAGACGGTCCAGCACATCGTTGGTCCTTTTCTGAACATCATGGCTTGATACGCCTATCACCTCCTGGACGAAGGCGATATTCTCGTATACGGTAAGGTCCGGGAGCAGCCGAAAATCCTGGAAGACCACACCTATGTTACGTCGGAGGTAGGCCAGGTTGTGGGAAGCTATCTTGCGAATATTGACGTCGCCTACGGTCACACGACCCTTCGTCGGCACCAGTTCACGGGTGACAAGCCGCAGAAGGGTCGTCTTGCCCGACCCCGTCGGTCCGACAAGATAGACGAACTCCCCCTTCTCGATGGTAAGGAAAATGTCCTGAAGGGCGACGATATCGGGGAGGAACTGCTTGGTCACACCCGCGAACCGTATCTCCATCTGCTACCTCCTGCGCAGGGACCATACCTGGGCCGACTCCCCCACTATCTCCCTGAAGGTCAACCCGTAGTACTCCTGAAGCTCTGAAGGGGTGCCGCTCTGTCCGTACCGGTCAGATACGGCGACAAACCTTACAGGAACGGGGTTCTCAGAGGCCGACAGGGCCGCAATGGCCTCGCCCAGCCCTCCTATAATGTTGTGCTCCTCGGCGACAACGCAGCAACCCGTCCTTCTCAACGAAGCGAGGATGAGCTGCGACGGCAGGGGCTTCAGGCTGAAGCAGTCGATCACCTCGGCGTTGATGCCCTGCTGGGAAAGGATGGCCGCGGCCTTCATCGCTTCGTGGACCATGATACCACAGGCACATATGGTGACGCCGTCACCGTCGACAAGGGCCCTTCCGCCTCCGATGCGCATCTCGCTCTCATCCAGGATCCCAATGTCAGGGACCTCGTCCCGTCCGAGTCGGAGGTAGACGGGTCCCGGGTGCCCGCATGCGATCCCGGCCATGGCCGAAGATGAGGCGTAGTCCGATGGAACCAGCACAGACATGTCAGGCAAGCTCCTCATCAGAGCAACATCCTGGTTCATCTGGTGCGTGGCACCCTCCTCTCCTGCTGAAAGACCGGAGTGCGTACCGACCAGGACCGCCTGAAGACCGGGAATGGCCAGACAGGTCCTGATCTGGTCAAAAGACCTCGCGGTAAGGAAGGCAGAGTAGGAAACGGCTACAGGGATCTTCCCGCCGAGGGATAGGCCCGCGGCGGTCATCACCATGTCCTGTTCAGAGACCCCGCAGTTGATGGTCCTCTCCGGGAACTCAAGGGAAAAGGGGGTTATGACCTCGGCATCGACCATATCCGCATGGAGAAGCACAACGTCGTTCCTCTTGCGGCCTGTTCCCAGCAGCCCTTCTCCGAAACCTGAAAGGGTACTTCTCATGGCTAAACCTCCCCTCCCCTTCCTCCTGAAGAGGACTCCAGCTCCCTGAGGGCCTGTTCCATCCTGTCCCGGTCCAACGGGCAGGCCGGTGGACCCAGCAGCCCCTTTTCGGCGATAGTGACACCCTTGCCCGGGACCGTTTTCGCTAGAACGGCAGAGGGGCTCTCCCCGGGACCCGAAAGGGACCAGGCGACAGCCTTTTCCAGTTGACGGAAGTCATGACCGTCCACTTCCATCACACGCCATCCAAAGGCTTCGAACTTCTTCCTGACAGGCTCGATCCTCTTTATGCTTTCGACCGATCCTCCTGTCTGTATCCCGTTCATATCGACAAAGGTCGTCAACGCACCGGATCCCAGGTTGGCAGCCTGCATTGCCGATTCCCACACCGCCCCCACCTGGAGCTCTCCATCACCCATCACACAGAAGACCCTCCGGTCAAGACGGCCCATTCTGGCCGACATCAAAAGACCGTTGGCAAGGCCGATACCCATCCCCCCTGAACCGCCTGGGGCATCAACCCCCGGAGTCCGGAAGTGCTCGGGCCTCCCCTGAAGCATTGCGCCAAGACGCCTGTAATTCCAAAGCTCTTCCCTTTCGAAGAAACCGCGCCTGGCGAGAACAGCGTAAAGGGCAGGACATGCGTGGTTCTTGCTGAAGACCAATCTGTCCCTCTCCGGCCAGTGTGGCTCTTCTGGTCTTATCCTGAGAACCTTCCAGTATAGATAGACATTAATGTCAACTACGGAGAGGCAGGAACGAAGGTGGCCGGACCTTGACAGCCCGGTCATCCTGACGATATCCTTCCTGACCTCCAGAGCCACATTTTCCAGTTCACGTCTTACGGAGGCTTTCATTGGATCACTCCCCTGCAAGCAGGCTTCCCAGGACCCGGCTGAACACTTCCTGGAGCCGTTCCGAGGCTTCCTCTATCCTTGACCTGTTCAGACCGATCCCAGGAAAGGAAGAGGGCAACTTGCCCTCCCAGACAGGCAGCCCCCAATCCTCGGCGAAGAACCTGACCTTGGGATCATAGGGTACGGCCAGACACGGTATTCCTGCAAGTGCCGAGAGCAGGCAGAAGTGAAGCCTCATTCCAACTGCCACCTTCGCCCTCCGCCACAGGGACCTTGCTTCCTCTATCCCGCCGATCCGAACGATACGGGAAGGGCTGAACATCCCACGTGACCTGAGATCGCTCATAAGGGACTCGTCCTCGTCGGAGAGGGCCACAGCGATCATTTCCAGACGGCACCTCTCCTGGACCGATACCGAGGCAAGGGCTGTCGTTTCGGGAAGCCCTCCGTGCCATGGCCTGATGTTGACCAGAAGGAGGTCGCCGTCTCCCATTCTTTGAAAACCCGGTACCATCGCCAGGACCGGATCAGGGGCGATCTCTCCCTTCAGGCCCCATTTTTCGAGATATTCCATCGATCCCCTGTCCCTCACGACCCTGGCCTTACAGATCGAAAGGGCATCCCTGGCCAGGTATATGGCAGGGCCGCTCCGGAGAGGTCCGACGGATTGGCCGAAAGCCCATATCTTGCAGCCTGCGAGCCATGCCATCCTTGTTACTCCCCAGTAATAAATACAGGACCTTATACTGGTGGAATCCTGGAAGAGACCCCCTCCCCCGAGCAGGAGGGTTCTGCTGGACCTTAATGCTTTCAGTACCTTGAGGGGGCTCCATCTTTCGACCAGGGAAACGCCTTCCCGGGAAACAGGCGCTCTCTTCTCTGCCGAAAGAACTGCTACCCGGTCAGGGGATACCCCGTTCTTCTCCAGAAGATCAAGGAGGCTTTCCGCTATCAGTTCGTCTCCCAGGTTACCGAAGCCGTAGAAACCACAGAGGGTAACATCCAGGGGGCGCCTCACCCTGCCACTACCCCCTGCCATCTCCTCCAGGAAGGGATCAGAAGGAAAACCAGGATGGCCGCCATGATGCAACCAAGGATGATACCTGTCCAGAGCCCGTTGAAAACCCTGAGGAAGATGAAGGACAGGTGGGTGTGGAAGTGACAGAAACTGTTAACCACCGAGGAGAAGGCCAGGGTGGTACCAAGACGGAAGATCTCACGGTAGCTCCTCCAAAGGTCTTTTCTCCTCACCACGAACCATATGACAAGAGCTGGATATCCCGCGAAGATCTCCTTGGTCCTGGGCCTGGCCACCAGAAGCTGCTCCAGGAACTCCCTGAACCGGATCTCCCAGCCCGGCACGAAGGATACGTTCCCGCTCCTGAACACCATTACACCGGCCGCAGCGGCCAGAAAACAAATAAGGGCGAGCTCACCCCAGACTGGAGGACGAGTCAGGACCTGGACCAGCGATTCCGGGTGGACCCTCCTCCTAAGGTCATGAAGAAGAAGGATCACCGGTGGGGCCAGGAGTGCGATCTTGACGCCAGAGAAGGTTCCCATTCTAAGCATATACCAGGGAGTACCGAAGAAAGAGGCTATCGCAAGCCCTGAGATCACAGCCACCGATACCCCGTAAAGAACTCCCCGGACAGGGCGTCTGAAGTTGTCAAGGGCCACCAGGGATGCCTCTGCTGCAGCAAGGGAAGCCGCCATGGCCCCTAAGAGCCTCGCCACAGAAGGAACTCTGAGGACAAGGACGGCGAGAACGGCAGACAGGGCCAGTGTGGCAAGGATACCCTTTGATCCAGTGCTGCCTTCCTCAAAGGAGAGGAACCTTGATAACAGTCTCAGGGTCAGGACCACAAGGACAAGGGCCAACGCCAGGGCAGCGAAGAAGCTGGCGCTCCAGGGATCCAGGGTTCTGGGCCACCCCGTACGGATGCCCAGGGTATCCAGCCGCCCCGATATCCTTTTACACTCCTCGCCGAACCTCTCCAACCTGGAACCGGAATGAAGATCCGAGGGCCGGACGTAAAGGATCTTGACAGAACGTTCCCTGGAAGCCCTGACAAACCTGTCGATAAGGTCTTCTCTGGAGAGCCTTCTGCTCAGGATCTCCTCTCTCCTGACGCTGTGCAGGGAAAGAATGTCAGGATAAAGGCCCCTCTCAAGGAAGCCGATGCCTATCTGCTGTGAGAACTCCACCTTGGAGACAGGGATGTGGCGCTCCTTCAGTACCTCCGAGAGGGGCCCCAGCTCCGGGTAACCCGCAACAAAAAGCCCCGCCGGGACCACCGCCCTGATCCCGGGGTAGGCGTCCAGGACAGATGCCACAGCAAGAGCAACGTTCTCCCCAGGGATCCCCGGCGTAGATCCGGGCCGGAAGACAAGGGGGATGTCTTTTCCCTTGAGCATGTTCAGCATGGGATAGTCGGGGAGCATGCCGGCCTCTAGGGTTTCGGCCAGAGAGAGGGGGAGAACGTAAAGGTCTCCCTTTTCCAGGCTGATGGTCCTGGCTCCCGGGAACTTCAGGGAGACGAAGGACCTTATCTCATCGGAGCAGCAGGACTCCCGTCTGATCATCATGGCTGCCGAGTCGGGGAATAGTCCCTGGGGAATGCCCTCGGGGAGAAGGTCCTCCACTGATCCGTACTCCATTGCCAGCATTCCTGCCACCAGCTCCTGGCCTGTCAGCTCGCCCACCGCAACTGCCGTTAGCCCCCGGTCCAACAGTTCATCGAGAGCCTCCGGCACTGGAAGGTCCGACTCCCTGGCGAGGCTGACCACATCTCTGACGTCGGTCACCAGGGCAGCCACACTCCCCTCGCCTTCAGCCCTGATCCGGGGGATGAGCCCTACTGCCGCCAGAACCGCAACGGCACCAAGTGCCGCCGCAAAGAACAATGCCTGCCTTATCCTCACTCTCTCTCACCCCATTGTTCCTCGAGAGGGATCCCTACACTCTCCAGAAGCCTGCTCAACCTGAAAAGAGGAAGCCCCACAACATTGAAATAGCAGCCCCTGATAGAACTCACAAGCAGCGAGCCCCACCCCTGGATAGCATAGGCCCCGGCCTTATCCCCGCTCTCTCCCCCTGACAGGTAGGCCCTGATCTGTGCTTCTGAAAGCTCCCTGAAAGAGACCAGGGTCTCTTCGCTCGCCGATACGGACCTGTCCCTCCATCTGACGGCGACGCCAGTGATCACCGAGTGGGTCTTCCCTGATAGAAGGCTGAGCATATCGAAAGCGTCATCCCGGCTTCCCGGTTTCCCGAGTATGACCGATCCGAGAACGACCATGGTGTCCGCTGCGATCACAAGAGAATTTGCATGTGAGGAAAAGACCGAGCCGGCCTTCTCCTCCGCCAGTCTCCGGACCTGACCGGAGGGAGCAAGGCCTTCCAGGATCCGCTCCTCCAGAACAGGAGGCACCACCCTGAAACTCCACCCCAGTTCCCTGAGGAGGACTTCCCTTCTAGGGCTGGCCGAAGCCAGAACAACATCACAGGAAGACAGGAAACCCTTTCGGATCATCTGATCATCAGTACTCCTGTCACCCCTCCGAGGAAGGTTCCCAGGTTCATTCGCACATACAACCTGAGCCCGAAGTCCACTACTATGAGATCGAGGCTCTTCAGGTCAAACCCGATGTCGATAATGTCACGGAAGAACCTTTCCGTGAGGGGGAACCTCTGCAGGTAGACACCTATAAAACCGCCAAGGATCACGCAGAGGAGAAGTATCCACCATCTGGAATCCGCAGTTCTCGCCATTTTATCATCCCCCTATCAGATTGAGGAACACTACGAAAAGACCCGCCGCGATGCAGTAGACGGCAAAGAAGCCAAGACGGCCCCTGATGACCACTCTTCGAAGGATCCCCAGGGCGAAAAGGCCCGAAGCAAATGCTGTTGCCATGCCAATCCACCACCCTGTCGGCAGTGATGTGACCACTTCCGAAATCCCCCCCGCCTTGACCACCTCCAGGACGGTGGCGCCAAGGATCGCCGGGAGTGACAGCAGGAAGGAAAAGGAGAATGCCTCCCGGGGGGAAAGACCGCAGCGGAGCCCTGTAACGATCGTCATTCCCGATCTTGATATCCCTGGCAGTATAGACAGGCCCTGGGCAAGTCCTACCTTGATCCCCGTCGACAACGAGACGGGAAGGTCGCGAGGAACGATCCTGCTGCCGTAGCGAAGGACAAATCCCGTAATAATGAGGGCAAAACCTGCGAACAGGGGCGATGAAAAGAGGACCTCCGCCAGGGGCCTGGAGAGAAGGGCAATAAAGACGGTCACCAGAGTACCCAGTATTACGCTCCATCCGTACCTCCAGCCGGGAAGATCGCGGTCTCTTATCGAAAAGAGTCCCGAGAACCAATCCCGCGCGATCCTGACCACTTCTTTCCGAAAGAAGAGAAGCGTCGCGGTCATGGTGGACAGATGAAGCATTACGTCAAAGGAGAGGGCAGGGTCCGACCAACCGAGAAGTTCCTGCACTATCACCAGGTGGCCGGAGCTGCTTACGGGGAGGAATTCAGTAATACCCTGGACAAGGCCCAACAGGGCGCACTGAAGGCGCAACGGATCATGCCTCCTTGCCGCGGACCACGTTTATGTCCTTGACTATGAGCGCGATGTTGTTGGCGTGGTCTCCAACCCTTTCAAGGTTGCTGAGAATATCAATGAAAATAACTCCTGAACCGGGATTGCAGACCCCCTGGTTCAACCTGTCGATATGTCTCTTTCTCAGATCCCTCTCCATCGCGTCAATTTCATCCTCCAGCTTGAGGACCTGCTGGACCTTGCTGTCTTCGGCCGTGTCGAGGGCTTCTACAGAGAGCCTTACGGCCTTCTCCGAAAGGCCTATCATGATCTCGAACTCCTCCATGGCAAGATCGGAGAAGGGGAGGTTGTGCTCGATCTTGTATTCGTAGAGCTCGATCAGGTTCTCGGCGTGGTCCCCGATCCTTTCGATATCACCCACTCCGTTGACGTAGAAAGAGAGAGACGAGGAGAGGACCGGAGGGAGGCTGACCTGCATCAGGTCCGTCGAAAAGGCCGTGATCTCCCTTGTAAGTTCGTTGACCACTCTCTCGGTCTGGAGAACCTGCTCGATCATCCTTCGGTCGTTCTCGAGGAAGGCGGTCCGTACATCCCTGATCATGTCAAGAGCAAGAAGGCCCATCCGCACAAGTTCCTTGCGTACAGCTTCCACGGCGGCTATTGGCGAGGCCGATATCAGGTTCCTGTCCAGAAAACGGGGACCCATAAGTATCGCTCCCCCGACATCGGGGATAATAGCCCTCACGAGGCGAACAAAGGGTTCCACGAAAGGCAAAAACAGCAAAGTGTTGAGAACGTTGAAGATGGTATGGGCATTGGCCAGCTGTCGGGCAATGTCTGTGGAGGTCAGCAGCACGAGCTGCCTGAAGGGGCCAAGGAAGGCCAGGAAGAGAAGCACGCCTATCACCTTGAACAGGACATGGGCCAGGGCTGACTGCCTCGCCGAGCGGTTCAGCCCCACCGAGGCCAATACTGCCGTGATAGTGGTACCGATATTGTCACCGAAGAGGATGGGTATGGCGGAGTCAATGGTCAGAAGCCCCTGGGAAGCCATGACGATGGTGAGACCTACCGTGGCCGAGCTGGACTGGACCAGCATTGTAAGGACCGTCCCTGCCAGCACGCCCAGCAGGGGGTGATGCTGGAAGGCAAGGAAAATGTCCTGGCGGTCTCTCAGGAAGGACATGGCGTTCTCCATTGTCTGCATACCTACGAAGAGAAGCCCGAAACCTACTATACAGTTCCCTATGAACTTCTGCCGCTTGCTCCTCCCGAAGACTGCGAAGAGCATCCCGAAGCCGATGAGGGGAAGAGCGAACTCCTTGATCTTGAAGGCTATCAGTTGTGCCGTGATAGTGGTCCCTATTGCCGCTCCCATGATCACGCCGACAGACTGCTTCAGGGTCATCAGTCCCGCATGGACAAAACTGGCGGTCATGACAGTCGTCGCACTGCTGCTCTGGATCAGCGCCGTTATCAGAGCCCCCACGATAACGCCCTTTACGGGTGAACTGGTTAGCGCCGAGATGAGGCGCCTCATCCTGTCACCTGCGAGGTCCTGCAGCGACTCCCCCATCAGTTTGATTCCGAAGAGGAAGAGACCTACACCCCCCAGGAGGTTGAAAAAGAGTCCCGTAGTCAAACCTTCATCTCCCCCGTCAGGCCGGATCCCATAGATACGACCCTGCAATGATAGAAAAGGGACTACCGCTCAACGACCATGACCTGCACTCTTATCACCGGCGGTGTCCTGCTGTACCTTCTCAGAACGTTCCGGGCCCTGCTTCTGATCTTCTGGGCTATCTTGTCCTCGTCTCTCCCTGTGCGACCAGGAAGCTTTTCCAAGGCTCGTTCTATCTCAAGAACAAGATCGCCTCTCAGCTCCTCTGCATCATCCATGTGGAGAAACCCGACGCTCTCGATAAGGGGCCGGGCTACAGGTCGAAACTCGCTATCCAGGGCAAGGGATATTATAACGATACCTTCCTCGGAGATCTCCTGCCTCTCCTTGAGAAGGCTGTTCTGCATCTCGCCCAGGGCCATTCCGTCAACAAGGATCCCGCCCGAGGGCACCGCACCCCGGCGGACCTGGGCCTTGCTGGAATTGAGACTGAGGACATCGCCGTTTTGAAGCACAAAGGTGTTTTTCTGGGGGATATCCATCTCCTGGGCCAGCTTGGCATGCCTGACAAGGTGCCGGTACTCTCCGTGGAGAGGGACAAAGTATTGTGGCCTCACTATGCTGAGCATCATCTTGAGCTCCTCCCTCGCTGCGTGGCCGGAAACATGCACCTCCTGGTCGCGGTCGTAGACCACCTCGCAACCGCACTCGAAAAGGCGGTTGATGGTTCTGCTGACCAGCCTTTCGTTCCCGGGAATGGGCGAGGCGAAGACCGCAACGAGGTCACCGGGACCAAGGTTAATGAAGCGGTGTTCCCCCTTGCTCATCCTCACAAGACCTGAAAAGGGCTCACCCTGGCTTCCGGTGGTCAGGACTATCAGCTTGTTGTCCGGTACACGGTTGGCCTCCTCCATCGGAACAAGGGTCTCCTTGTCGACATCGATATAGCCCAGGTCAATGGCAAGGTTCACGTTCTGCACCATGCTCCGCCCCATAAGTGCAACTTTTCGGTTGAACCTTGATGCCACCTGGAGTATCTGCTGGGCCCGGTGAAGATTGGTGGAGAAGGCTGCTATCACCACTCTCCTGTTCCTGTGGAGCCTCAAAAGCCTCTCAAGGGTCCTCCCGATTATCCTCTCCGACTGGGTGAATCCTGGCCGTTCCACGTTGGTCGAATCGGAGAGCATGAGAAGGACTCCCTTTCTCCCGTATTCCGCGAAGGCTGAATAATCGGTGATCCTTCCATCCACGGGGGTCGGGTCCAGCTTGAAGTCCCCTGTATGGATCACGGTACCTGCCGGTGTCTCCATAGCCAGACCGACACCGTCAGGGATCGAGTGGCAGACCGAGAGGAAGGTTACAGAAAAGCAGCCCAGGCTGAACCTCTCGCCGGATCCGACCTCGACCGAAACAGGTGTATAGTCGGGACACGAGTCCCGGAACTTGGCTTCAACCATGGCAAGGGTAAGTTTCGTACCGTATATGGGAACGTCTATCCGGGGGAGGATGAAGGGGAGACTCCCGATATGGTCCTCGTGACCATGGGTCAGAATGAGACCCCGGATCCTCTCACGGTTCTCGAAGAGGTACGAGGCGTCGGGGATGACAAAATCAATGCCCAGCATCTCCTCGTCGGGGAACATAAGTCCGCAGTCAACAACGATAATGTCCTCGCCACATTCGAGTACGAACATATTCTTTCCTATCTGTCCCAGTCCCCCCAGAGGTATGAACCGCAGTTCATTCCCTGCAGGGCCCTTCTTCCCAGGTCTTCTGCGAAGATCTTTCGTTGACATCGGCCCACCTCCGGTTGACTATCCTACCACGACCTGCGGCCAATACCACGACAGGAAAGAAATGCCCCGGGCATGGCGGGAGCCCTTGAAAGCATCAGGGACTTTGGGCCCGCTCCGGATCAATCGCTGAAATCCTTTCCCTTGTCCTTCGCCGCTCCCCTGTCGGGGGCGATCTCACGGTAATGATCCTTTCTGGAAGCGATCACGGCCTGTTCCGGAGCGGCATTATGATCGGGGCGTTCTGACACTATCTCCATCAGCGCCTCCGAACTACCCTCGGCGTGGAAGGCCCTTATGAACCTCTTCGCCCATTCAGCGGTCTCTTCCACTATTCTCCCATGGATCCCCTCAGGCAGGGCCATGATTGCTTCGTCGAAGGGTCTGTTGGCTTTCTTGTAATCTCCGGACTTGCGGGAAAGGCCCTGACCGTCGGCCCATTTAACAATCTCTTCCCAGAGCTCAAGGGTGATCCCTCTCGCTGGGTCCTTGACGTAGGATCCGTCCTTCACAACAGCGTTCCCGGTGACAGGGTCCATCTCCAGCCCAAAGACTATGTTCTGCCAAAGGGTGCCAACATTACCCTTGTTGATCCCGAATTCGGAGAATCGGGACACCTTGTCGAGGGGTGTCCCCGAGATGCCGTGCTGGGCTATGGTGACGCCGAAGGGCGAGACGGCTTCCGCTATCTCCCTGGTCCGTTCGAGATCGATCCCCTCGACCTCTCCTGCGGTACTGTCGTATGTACCGTGTTTGCTCCCGTTGGAGATGGCCAGAAAGTCCGGAAAGATCCTCCAGGAGTTAAGCCCTCCGATAAAGAACAGGGCCTCTTCGACAGTGGTCAGTTCCCCGGGTCCCTTGATCTCCCCGACCTCTACCTCAAGCCCGAGGTAGGCTGGGATATGCATGGCCACGTCCCTGGTGAAGCAGAGGTTCTCCCAGTCAGGATTGTGTGATGCATCGACCGCCACAGAGGTCCATCCAAGCTCCACAAGCTTCCTCAGGTGAGGGATGGAAGCCAGAAGGTCCTCCCTGGATCTTATGGCGTAATGGTCCACATGTAGTCCGAACAACACCCCCCCTCCCAGTTCACTGGAATATCTGGCAGCCAATTGGGGAACGTTCTCGAAGGTGCACCCGCAGTATGTAGCCTCTGACTTGGCCAGTTCAAGCATTACGAAGGCTTCAAGTTCCCGGGCGGCCTTCAGGACGCCCTTGATCGTCAGCGGGTTCCGAACGTTCGATGCCAGTACTATTGAACCCACTGACCTCGCCGCCGCGGCAATATCCCTTCCGCTGACCAGGGCCACGGGTTCGCTGCCGAAAACGGACTGGACGTTAAGGGGCCGTTTTTCAAGCAACTCACGGAAAGATCTTCTGTCTTGATCCATTTCAAAACACCTCCCGGAAATGTCCGCGTTCATTGTACACTTAAGCGAGGGACCTGGACCGGTTCACGATCCATCCTTTCTGAACGATCGATCAACGTTTTGTCATTGACGGCCCGGCTTGACCCGTGATACTATATGCGGCGCGCTAAGGGAGCGATCCTTGGGGGATCGTCTAATTGGCAGGACGCTTGACTCTGGATCAAGAAGTCGGGGTTCGAGTCCCTGTCCCCCAGCCAAATAACCGGAATGGCCCCATCGTCCAGTGGTCTAGGACCCAGGGTTCTCAGTCCTGTAACACGGGTTCGAATCCCGTTGGGGCTACCA
>JAAYDT010000074.1 GCA_012729145.1 Synergistaceae bacterium
AGCCGATGGGGGTTGATCGAAAGACCGGTGACTTAAAAGCTCCTCCATCTCAAGCAAGGCTGACTCAAGGAGATCGACGAATCTTTCCATGTCTTCCATCATGGCTGTCCTTGAGGTCACGTTGAAGTGGATACTTCCGGGAAATGCCAGGTATCTGACCCCGAAGCCCTCGTCCTCAACAGTACCGAAGCCCGCAAGGAACAACCCCTTCGCCCCAGAAGTACTCGTTGACAGCAGGTTTCTTCTGAGCGTGAACCACCCCGGGGTCTCGAAGAACCCGGGCGTTTCTACTATTCCCAGATCGCTCCCCATATCCCGATAGATGTTCCAAAGTCCGAAAAGATGCCTGTCAACGCCTCTTCCGTCCCTTGCTTCCCTGGTCCTTCGGACGTGCTCTTCCATGGCCTTTCTTGCAGCGGTCGCCTTTTGCTCCAGCGACACTTCCGGTCCCCTCATAAGCCTGGTGAATTCCACCGACTCCTCCGAGACGCTCCGGACAGCTTCTGTCCTTCCGTGGAGGAATTGCCTGGTCATTACCGCCTCGTAGGTATTGGCCGGGAAACCCCGAAGATCGAAGTGGGCCAGCTGAAGAGCCATCTGTATGAAGGCATCGGGTGCGGCAGAGAGGGCCTTGATGGAGTCCCTGCCGAAACGGTCGAACAGCAGAACCCTTGCGGCGGTATCGGCGGACATCCTCTGGCACTCCTCATCAGCTCTGGAGATGAATTCCCTGAGATCGTTATTCAGATGGAACTGGATCTCCCTCCATGAACATTCGCCTTTGGAAGACTCGGGAACTTTCTCCCGGAGGTCACTCTCGAAACCCGTCAGGAAGCCGGCAAGCCTTACCATTACTGACCCGTCCGTGCCTGTATGCTCCATGTTTATTGCCGCTTCTCCACCGGGGCATACGATGAGCTGCATGCTCTTGTCGAACCAGCGTGAACGCCCGTCCCCCAGGAGCATCGTCATGGAAAGATCCTTCATGTCCTTCGGCTGACGGGACTCCAGGCAAAGAATGAACAGTGAGTTCTCAATAAGATCAAGTGATCCTGCGTTGATGGGAGACAGTGCCCTGAGGACGGCCCTGGCCTCGGCCCAGGTGTCCCGCGAAACGGCCGTGAGGACTCCCGGAGGGTACTCCGGAGGGCTTTCAAAAGAGACTATCTCAGCTAGTGCTTTCTCTATGGAGTGGCTGCTGTAGGGTCTGCCATCGTTATCAATGACATCGAGGGCGAAAAAACGCCCGTTCCGGGCAACGACTATGTGCCTCTGGTCAGGCGAGGCGGGGTTCTCTCCGGAGATGGGTGTCCTGAGGATGTCCCGGTCCTTCTGTGGGATCCTGCACGAGGAGAAGACCTTCTTGTACTGGATCATGCATATGGGGCGATCCCCCTGCATGTCAGGTCTCAGGCTCTGGCTTTCGATGAGCTCCTTGAACCTGATCATCGCCTCGACAAGCCCTGCAGCCCGGTTGAACTGGGTCTCCTCCCCGGCAAGAGTGCCCAGGGACATCATGTAGAAGATGTTGCTGTACAGGGGGAGGGGGGAACGTCCTTCAAGATACATTCTGTCCCAGAAAGGTTCCAGCCAGTTGGCCACGTCCTTCCTGGAGGCAAACTCCACCAAAGCTTCCTGGAGCAAGGGGCCTGGGCCTTCCTCAGAGCAAAAAAACGCTGTCTCTTCAGATGTTCTCTCAAGGTCTTCGGAAGTCAAAAGCGGCTTGACCCATTCCAGGAATTTTCCGCAGGTCTCTTCAAGTCCGGGTACCGGGAGTCTCGGGATGATCCTCTGGTTCCCGAAAGTCATGTCAGAGTACTGGGCAAGGTTTTTCATTCCTGGAGACCTCCCTTAGTTATCGAAGTGGGTTACTCTTCCCTTCTACATGAAACCGCTGTACCTTTCCCTTCGGACCGCCGA
>JAAYDT010000075.1 GCA_012729145.1 Synergistaceae bacterium
AGAATAATTTATCCCTTTGAGGCTTTCAGTCATGGTCCATCCGATAGAAAAGTTGCCCGGGAAGATCTTCCCGGGCAACCAGGATCATGATCAGCGTGCATGGAGGCGAGAAGCGGCTAGAAACGAGAGCCCCGCCCTCGTCAATTCTTCTGCGGTTCTGTTCGTAGCATCGTGCTTTTTGAGGTAGTTGTTCTTCAGGTTATCCATATCGCCGGAGGCGATGACCTCTTCCTTGTCGCGGAAGTAGTCCAGTATGTCAGAGGGGTGGGCGATGGTCTGTTCTACCTCCGGGTCGCCTCCCTCGTGCTTTGCGGAAATGTTCGGGTAGACCCGGGCGACTTTCAGAAGATCCTCGCGCCTGTTGTAGGGCTGACGGACGATGCTCCTGTAGGTCTCGGTAATGTGGTGCTCTATCCTGACCTTGTCCTCCAGGCCAAGTCTTCTGCGGATGTCGGCACAGGCCATAAGAGCCTCTGCGTCCACCGAGTTGGAGAGGTTGAACCCGATCAACGGCGTCGACCCGTCCTCCCTGGCGAACAATTTGGCCATCATCAGCGTCCAGAGGACCGCGTAGGGGTTGTCGTTGCCCATGAATACGGATATCTTGAAGCGGACATCCACCCCCAGCCTGTAGAGCAGGTAACCCAGGAGTACCGTCCCGGGGTTGATGTTCAGAACCTCGTTGATCCCGTAGTTCGTGTAGTAGTGAAGGAGCTCGTCGACCCATGCCAGGGCATGGTCGTTGGGCTGACCAATGCCTCCGAAGTATCCCGTGATGGTCTCGGGGCCACCTAGATGAATATTGGAGCCGTCGGTCCCCTTGGTGTCGAGGGTCTCCACGTAGCTGGCTCCGACGATCTGCATGGCCGCCGCCACGGCAAGGATATCGCCCTGGTCGCTCTCCTGCTCCTTCATCTTGCGGACCCTTATGTATCTCCCTGGCATGATCTCCTTGCCGTCGATGGCCTGTTCCGCCTCTGCGATCAGGAAGGGGAAGTACTGCAGGGCACTGATCTCGAGGGTCACTGAAGTCGACTCTCTGAAGGTCTTTCCCGTGGCTTCGTCGCCAAGGATCTTCTTCCGGTATTGCGAGACAGGAATGAAGGCACCCCTGTCCCTCTCCGCCACAAGCCACTTCAGGTTCTCCAGGTAAGGAGATCCCATTCGCTCCAGCCGTCCCATGAGGTTCGAAAGGCACCTTGCCTCCTTAGCCTTCGCATTGATCTCCGTCGGTGTACCGTACTTGGCAACTACCCTATGAATGGCCTGTACGTCGGGATTGCCAGGATCGAGCAGGAAACAGTTGATCTCGTCCAGTGTCTCCTTCCTGATACGGAACATTTCACTGACCACAACTATCCCCTCCGGTTCGTGACTTTGGAATGTTCTTTCCAGAAAACAAAACCTTGATCTTTAAAAATCATACCATGCATGAAGGGAAGAAGAAACGATTTAATTATATTTTTATTGATTTATTCAACTTTTGCATATTACAATCTTTTGCGTTCAGGAGGTGGATACCCTGGAGAAAGAGGAACAGGCGAAGGCGTTAGGGGAGATGATCCGAACAATGGCAAGGAACCTTTCCCTTCTTGACAGGGACAGGGCATCATGCTGTGGTGTAACCCTTGCCCAGTGCCATGCTATTGTCGAGATAGGGAGAGCGGAGGTAGCGACCCCAAGCTTTCTGGCAACAACCCTGAGACTTGACAGGAGCACAGTAACAAGATTGACGGACAGCCTTGTGGAGCAGGGATTTGTTGTCAGGTCACAGGACAAGGTAGATCGAAGGTCCGTAACACTTTCGTTAACGGAGAAAGGGCTCCGTTTTTTTGAAGGGACGGAGAATTCAATGAACAGTTTCTTCCTTTCATTGATCGAAAGGATCCCGGAGAATCATCGCAATGTCTTCCTCTCGGGTCTGGGATCCGTTGTCGAGGCCCTGGAGAGAGGCGAGTGTGTCTGTTTTGATCTTGAAAGGCTCCTGAAGGGGCGAACGGAAGGGGGATGCGCATTTTGAAGGACATACGCGAGACTGTAAGAAAGAAGTACGCCGAAGCCGTAAGAAAAAACAGATCTTGCTGCGGTTCGGGGTCATCTTGCTGCGCTTCAGGATCGGACCCCATTACTGAAGGCATCTATCAGGGAACTTCAAAGGACCGGATACCCGATGCCGTCCTTGGTCAGTCCCTGGGTTGCGGGAGCCCCGTTGAGATGGCCGGGCTCAAGCCGGGGGAAGCGGTGCTGGACCTGGGGAGCGGGGCAGGCCTCGACGCATTCCTGGCGGGGGGGGAGGTAGGTCCTTCCGGAAAGGTCTTCGGGCTGGATATGACCGACGAGATGATCCTTGCGGCTGAATCGAACAGGGTCCACTGGGGCCTTGACAACGTGGAGTTCCTGAAGGGCTTCATCGAGGAGATCCCCCTTCCGGAGGGAAGCGTGGATGCGGTAGTCTCTAATTGCGTGATAAATTTGTCCCCCGACAAGGATGCTGTTTTCCGGGAGATCTTCAGGGTGCTGAAGCCGGGCGGCAGGATCTCCGTTTCTGATGTGGTATTCCTGAGGCCGGTGCCTGAAGAGATCAGGAGCAGCATAGACGCATGGGCTGGATGCATCGCCGGGGCGCTGGGAATGGAAGAATTTGCAGGAAAACTGAAGGCAGCGGGGTTCGAAAATGTCAGGGTAGAGCCTACAAGGGTTTACGAATTCACTCCGGAGCAGCTCCAGGACATGTTCCCCGATATGCAGGGGGTAGCTGACATTGACGCAAAAGACGTTGCTGCAGGAGCCTGGATCTCGGCTGTAAAACCCCTTTCCTGAAGTGGAGGTCGGTCTGAGAGGCATCATTCGTGGAGATCATCGGGAACCCTCTCGTGGTGACCCGGGCCATCCTCCATGCCATTATGACCGTCGTCGAAAGGAACCTGACCCTGGAGGTCTCCCGACTCAGGCTCGGGGTGCACGGATACAAAGGTCCCTTCTCCGTGGAGCGCCCTGATGGCGGATTCGACCTCCGTGGCTATGTTGTGGGCCTCGGTGATGCCGAGGTCCCTCGCCACTATGATGTGAACCTCCACAGCCACGTCAGACCCGACCTTCCTGGTCCGGAGATGGTGTGCACCCTCGACCCCCGGGACTTCCGATATTGCCTGCATGATCTCTTCCTCGTTTTCCCTGGAGAGGGACCCTTCAAGCAGTTCGCTAAGGCTCTTTACTGTGATGGGGAAGGCTATCCTCAAAATGATCGCCGCAACGACCAGGGCGGCAAGGGGGTCAAGGACCCTTGCTTTTGGACCCAGAAAAATGGCACCTCCTATACCGACCATGGCACCCATCGATGCGAGGGCATCCGATCGGTGATCCCATGCCTTGGCCATAAGCGCATCGCTGGAGAGGGAAAGGGCGGCCCGCCTGGTGAAGATATAGAGAGTCTCCTTGATGAGGATAGAGACAGCTGCAGCGGAGAGGGCCACCAAACCCGGGCGGGGCAGGGTTCCGCCCCTCAGGACGGTCAGGATCCTCTCTCCGCCACCGAAGAAAATGCCCACTGCGACGGCCAGAAGGGCGCTTCCTATTATCGCCGTGGCGAGGGTCTCGAACTTCCCGTGCCCGTAACCGTGGGATCGGTCTATTGGGCGCCCTGTGATCCTGAAACTTACGACAGCGACGATATCGGTGCCAAGGTCAGAGAGGGAGTTCACTCCGTCGGCTATCATGGCTGCGCTGTTGCCCGCAAAGCCAGCCGATAGCTTCAAGAGCGCGAGAAAAGCGTTAGCCCCCAGACCAACCCATGACACCCTCTCAGCTTGCCTTGCCCTGTCGTTTTTCATTGGAAGCTGCTTGTCCTCCCGCTGCATCTGGATATTATCATGATGATTTTACTCCAACGGTGTTGAACCAGTGGAGCAAACAACTTCAGAGTGACCTGCACAAAGACAGATCCGGATCTGCAAAATTGTTTCCTGCCCTGCCGGGGGCTTTCCCTGGAAAATTCGATCCAGCCAAAACTTCTCGAAACCGGTAAAGGCGGATCGTTTCCGGGAAAACCTCCCGACAGGAACAGGATTCATTTAACTTACTTCACCCTGCAAACCCAACAACGGCAGAACAGAATCAAGATCCTTGTCCCCTCTTCCCGACAGGTTGACAAGCACCGTCTTGTCCCCGGAAAGTTCGGGGAGGATCTTCAGAGCCTGGGCCACCGCATGGGAGCTTTCAAGGGCAGGGATAATACCCTCCAGCCTGCATAGGATCCTGAATGCATCCACTGCCTCATCATCGGTTACAGAGACGTAGGAAGCTCTTCCGCTCTCCATGAGAAATGCGTGCTCGGGACCCACGCCGGGATAGTCAAGCCCTGCCGATATTGAATAGACCGGGGCCGGCTCCCCGTCATTATCGGTAAGGA
>JAAYDT010000076.1 GCA_012729145.1 Synergistaceae bacterium
CCCCAGACTCACATTCTTGAGGACCTTGCCAGGTTTGTCTCTTCCGGGAAACTGAAAAGCCAGTTCGTGAGGGCCGATTCCGAGTTTTCGGCAGCCTCCATAGTCTACGGGGCAAGCGCGGCGGGGGCAAGGGCCTACACGGCCTCGGCATCCCAGGGTCTTCTTTTGATGAACGAAGTGATCTATGCCATGGCTTCGACACGCCTGCCTGTCGTACTGACGGCTGTGAACAGGGCCATTTCCGCCCCTATCACCATTCAGCCGGATCACCAGGATACGATGAGCCTCAGGGACACCGGTGCAATCCAGATCCACGTGGAAAGCATGCAGGAGGCCTACGATGCCCATGTGCAGTCATTCAGGATAGCAGAGGATCCCGAAGTACAGCTTCCCCTTATGGTGTGCATGGATGGCTGGGTGATCAGTCACTCCTATGAGCCTGTTACCGTCTACCCCGATGAGGCCGTGGCGGAGTTTGCGGGAAGCTTCACTCCCGTCCAGAAACTGGACCCCTCGAACCCTTTGACCTACGGGGCCTACGCAGACCAGGATGTGCTCATGGAGTACAGGTACGCCATGATGGTCGCCCAGGAGAAGGCCAGGGACAAGATCCGCTCGGTAACGAAGGAGTACAGGGAGGTCTTTGGGAATTTCGACGGTGACCTTGTAGATACCCACTGCACCGAGGACGCCGAGGTCATCCTCGTGGCTATGGGTTCTATGGTTTCTACGATCAGGGCTGCCGTGGATGAACTCAGGTCGGAGGGGAGGAAGGTAGGTCTCATCAAGGTAAGGACCTTCAGGCCCTTCCCGAGGGAAGAGATCATAGCGGCGTGCGGCAAGGCACCGGTGGTGGCAGTGCTCGACAAGAGCCTTAGTGTCAACTCCGGGGGCATTCTGGCTACCGAGGTCAAGTCGGCCTTTTACGGGGAAAACGTCCAGCCGGTCATAGTTCCCTTCATGGCAGGGCTTGGAGGTAAAGAGGTCAATCGCAGGGTCGTAAAGGAGATCGTGGACATCGCTTCCAGGGCTGCAGAGAAGCAGGGAGCCCAGGAAACGGTCTGGATGGGCCTTGACAGAAGTTTTTTCAGCTGATCGCGTAAAGGGATGGTGATTAAAGATGACAATTCAGACAGAAGTTAAGGAACTTCATGCCCCCGGACACCGTGCCTGTCCTGGATGCGGATGCGCGATCGCGGTGAAGCTCATCCTCAGGGAAACGGGGCCTAACACGATCGTCGTATCTCCGACAGGGTGCCTTGAAACTTTCACAAGCCCCTTCAGGGGTTCCTCCTGGGAGGTTCCCTGGATACATTCCCTTTTTGAAAATGCCCCCGCCATCGCGACGGGTGTTCTTGCCGGGCTCAATTCGAAGGGCAACGTCGACGGCACAAAGATTGTAGCCATAGGCGGGGACGGAGGGACCTACGATATAGGTATGGGCTCCCTTTCAGGCATGTTCGAGAGAAAGGACGATATCCTCTATATCTGCTATGACAACGAAGCCTATATGAACACCGGCATCCAGGGAAGCAGCGCAACACCTCTAGGTGCCGGTACCACGACCACTCCAGTGGTCGGTAACTCTTTCGGCAAAATGGTCAGCAAGAAAGACCTGTTGGCCATTGCCCTTGCCCATGACGTTCCCTACGCCGCTACGGCCAGCATAGCAGATCCTGCGGACCTGAAGAAAAAGGTCCGCAAAGGCATGGATAACCCTGGTCCGGCCTTTATCCTGATGCTCACGCCATGCAACCTTGGGTGGGGATTCGAGCCGGAGAATACTGTCGAACTGGCCAGGAAGGCCATCTCTACAGGACTGTTCCCCATTGTCGAATTCGAGAATGGCCGGCTGGTGTCGGTTCAGAAGATCAATCCTGTTCCTGTGGAAGAATACCTGAAACCGCAGAAGCGCTATCAGCACCTGTATAAAAGAGATGATTTCAATGAGGTCCTGAAAGCGATCCAGGAGAAGGCCGACAGGAACATAGAAAAGTACGATCTTGCGAAGGATCGGAACTGAACGAAAAGATCTCAAGAGGGGGTTATCCTGATGAAAAAGGTAATGGTCTACGGAACAGGGACCATGGGCACCGGAATAGCACAGGTACTGGCTTCATCTGGAGTGGAGGTTCTTCTGGTCTCTGCCCGTGGAGGTACAGAGAATTCTTCAAGGGGTAAGGGCAAGGTCGGGTCTATTTTGGACAGAGCCGTCCAGAAGGGCAAAGAGACCGCGGAGAACGCAAAGGTGATCATGGACAGGATCCACCCTGTGGCCGATATGGCCGAGGGCATTTCCGGGGTTGACATGTTAATTGAAGCAGCGACAGAAGAGATGGAACTCAAGAAGGAAGTATTCCGGAAGGCTGAAAGCCTGGATCCCGGTGAAAAGATCATTTTCGCGACCAACAGTTCTGCCCTGAGCATCACTGAACTCGCTACCGTTACGAAACGGACCGACCGGTTCCTGGGGGTGCACTTCTTCAACCCCGCCCCGGTGATGGCCCTTGTGGAGGTGGTCAAGGGGGCGGCCACCGACGAAGATGTCGTGGCGGAAGTTGTTACCTTCATCGAATCCCTGGGTAAATCCCCTATCGTGGTAAGCGAGGCTCCAGGTTTTGTGGTCAACAGGATCCTTGTGCCCATGATCAACGAAGCGGTATACGCCCTGATGGAGGGAGTTGCCTCGGCTGAGGACATCGACAAGGGGATGAAACTGGGTGCCAACCATCCCATAGGCCCCCTTGCTCTTGCGGACCTTATCGGGCTTGATGTCTGCCTTTCCGTTATGGAGACCCTTTACAAGGAATTCGGTGATACCAGGTACAGGCCCTGCCCCCTTCTTAGAAAAAATGTCAGGGCAGGCTTCCTCGGCCGCAAGACAAAGAGGGGATTCTTCGTTTATGAGTAATTCCGTAAACCAGATCCAGACACAGGAGGTGACTTTGCTATGAAAAACGGCCAGGAGTATATCGAAAGCCTTCGAAGCCTCAAGCCGGTCGTTTATTACCTCGGGGAGAAGGTTGACAGCGTGGTCGATCATCCGGCCTTCCAGCCCCATGTAAACTGTGCTGCCCTGACCTATGAACTTGCCATGCGTCCTGAATACCAGGAACTGTTATCAGCGCGCTCACCGTTTATCAACGACCGTGTGAACCGCTGGACCCACATCCACGAGAACAATGAGGACCTGGTCAAAAAGGTGAAAGCTCTCAGGTTCCTTGGCCAGAAGACGGGGGCCTGTTTTCAGCGATGCGTGGGCTGGGATGCCCTGAACGCTGTCTATTCGGTAACCTGGGAGATAGACCGGGACAAGGGCACCGACTATCACGCACGTTTTCTAAAGTACCTTGAGAGAGTGCAGAGGGATGACCTCATGATCGCCGGGGCAATGACCGATCCCAAGGGAGACAGGAGCAAAAAACCGGGCCAGCAGGAAGATCCCGATATGTATGTTCACGTTGTGGAGAAAAGATCCGACGGCATTGTAGTCAGAGGGGCTAAGGCGCATATGACCGGAATGGTCAACTCCCATGAAATGCTGGTAATGCCGACCACGGGTCTTTCTGAAGATGACGCCGATTACGCGGTTTGTTTCTCGCTCCCCGTCGACGCCGAGGGAGTGATACATATTTTCGGACGCCAGACCAACGACACCAGGCGCCTTGAAAAGAGCACCATTGACACCGGCAACCACCGTTTCGGTATCGTGGGAGGGGAAGCCCTCACGATTTTTGACGACGTCTTTGTGCCATGGGAGAACGTCTATCTCTGCGGTGAGGCTGAGTATGCAGGCCTTCTGGTGGAGCGTTTCGCCACACTTCACCGGCAGAACTACGGCGGCTGCAAGACCGGCGTCAGCGATGTCATCATAGGTGCCACAGCTGCCCTTGCCGACTATAACGGAGTCGAGACCGCCTCGCACATAAGGGATAAGCTGGTAGAAATGACCTTTCTGGCTGAAACACTTTACAGCTGCTCACTTGCATGCTCGCATGAGGGACACACAACTCCGTCCGGTGCATATCTGGCTGATCCAATGCTGGCAAATATTACCAAGCAGAACGTGACAAGGAATATCTACGAGATATGCCGTCTGGCCCAGGACATCGCCGGCGGGCTCATGGCGACGCTTCCCTCCGAAGCCGACCTCAACAACCCGGAGATCGGGCCCTTCATCACCAAGTACCTGAAGGGCCGAGAAGGTGTCGATACCGAGACCAGGATAAGGATGATGAGGCTTATCGAGAACCTTACCGGCGGTACTGCCCTTGTCGAATCAATGCATGGGGCAGGATCCCCCCAGGCCCAGAAAATAATGATCTACAGGAACTCCAGCATCAAGGGGAAGAAAAAACTTGCGGAGATCCTTGCAGGGGTCGATCCGGATCCAGGCGAAAGCACCCGGGGATAGGCGTCTCGGCGGCCTGTTCTTAAAGAGGAGGTTATGGGATGTCTGTTACCAGTGAGAAGGAATTTGTTTTAGTTGAGGATGCTGCTGAAGGTGTTCTGTCAGTCGCGATCAACAGCCCCAGGACCCTCAATGCTCTCAACGCCCGGATCATCGGTGAACTCAGGGAAACTTTCAGGGAGTGTGCCGCAAGGTCGGATGTGAGTTCGGTCTTATTGACAGGGAAGGGAAAGGCTTTTGTCGCAGGTGCCGATATATCCGAACTGTCAGGTCTCACTCCCGGGGAAGCTGCCGCTTTTTCCAGGAGCGGTTATGACCTTTTCCAGATCATTGAGGAGATGCCCCAGCCCGTCGTTGCGGTTATCAACGGCTTTGCCCTTGGCGGAGGTCTTGAGCTTGCACTGGCTTGTGATTTTCGCTTTGTGGCGGAGGGGGCCAAACTGGGTCTCCCGGAGATCAGCCTGGGGATAATTCCGGGCTTCGGGGGGACCCAGAGGCTGGCCTCGATCGTTGGGATATCGAAGGCCAGGGAAATGATACTTACCGGCAACAGGTTTGACGCTGCCTGGTCGCTGGCATGCGGTCTTGTGGACAGGGTCTTCCCCGAGGACAGGCTTTGGGATGAATCGCTCTCCTTCGCCGGTTTGCTCGCCGCACGCAGCAGCAGTGCCATGTCGCAGGCGAAAAAGGTCCTGAACCTTTCCAGGAATCACCCTGTCGAAAAGGGACTCGAGATAGAGAATATGGCTTTTGCAGCCTGTTTTGAACATCCCGACAGTCATGAAGGGATAAAAGCCTTTCTGGAAAAAAGAAAACCCAGGTTCGCCTGAGAAGGAAATCCTGAGGGGCAGGAAGAAAATCCCCATGAAAACAGGAGCTGCAGAGAAGGAGGAAAGAACGAAATGAGTATGGTCTCTCTTGTAAAGGTCAAACAGGATGATGAGAAAGGGATAGCTGAAGCTGTTCGCAGGGCAGTCGATATCGTCGGCGGCCTGGATGATATTGTAAAAAAAGGTGATCTTGTTCTCATCAATCCCAATCTTGTGGCTGTCCCATCGGGCCGGGTAACGGGTGCGATCAGTCGCTGGGAAGTCTGCAAAGCTATTGCCGACCTGGTTATGGAAAAGGGCGGCCGGCCGGTAATAGCCGAGTCTTCCGCCGCGGGGGTGGACACGGAAAAGGTCATCGAAGCCGGGGAATATACCCGGCTCAGGGAACAAGGCTACGAAGTGATCGACCTCAAACCTACCCCCCGGGCAAAGATCCCTGTTCCGGAAGGGCATAAGGTCTTTTCCGAATTGGGATCCTGGGAACTGGTCCGGAAAGCAGACGTGATAATAAGTGTTCCTGTCATGAAGACCCATGACCAGACTGAAGTGACCCTGAGCATGAAAAACCTCAAGGGCCTTATTGATGACCCCACGAAAAAGGCCTTCCACAGGGAAGGACTCCTGGAAGGCGTTGTAGACCTCATGACCGCTCTCAAACCCAAACTGACCGTCTTTGACGCGACAGTATGCCAGGAAGGAATGGGACCCATCTTCGGAACCCCGGTACCCATGGGGCTTATTCTGGCTTCCAGGGATTATGTGGCAGCTGATGCGGTAGGCGGGAAGATAATGGGATACGACCCCAAGGATGTAATGATAACCGTCCGGGCTGCGGCAAGAGGCATTGGGGAGATGGACCTCGACAGGATAGAGGTCAGGGGAGATGCTTCCATCGCTGATGTAGAGAGACGGTTCAAGCGGGCCAGCGAAACCGTTATCGAGGGTGTTCCACCATTCAAGCTCATGCTTGATGAAGGCGCATGCACCGGGTGCCGGAACACGGTTATCAGCGCGATCATGGATCTCAAGAGCCAGGGTCTTCAGGGCTGCCTGGAGGGCAAGTATGTTGTAGCAGGCCCGCTTGACGAGAAACTTCTACCCCCCTGCGCCGAAAAGGATAAAACAGTATTGGTGGGTATCTGCGCAAAACATCTGGAAGGCCGCGGAACATACGTCCAGGGTTGCCCGCCGAACAACATTTTTATAGTCCGTGCGATCGTAGGTGAGGGGCAGAAGATCGAGAGGCGCTACGCGACGGAAGAGGGGGCCGATGATCAGTCAGGAGAGACGAAATAACAGGTACAGAAAACTGCCGTCTCAAAATACAAAAGTAATGAACGGAGGGAACGGCTTTGAGAGAAGTTGTAGTAATTGATGCTGTAAGGACCCCCGTAGGGAAATTCAATGGAGGTCTTTCTGCCGTAAGCGCGTCAGATCTGGGGGCAAGGGTGATCAGTGCCCTTCTTGAAAGGACTGGAGTCGAGGCCTCGGCGATAGATCACGTGATAATGGGCAACACTTTGCAGTTTGGAGAGAATACCTACCTGAGCAGGCTGGCAGCTGTCAAGGCAGGGATACCTCATGAAGTTCCAGCATTGACCGTAAACCGGCTCTGCGGCTCCGGTCTGGAAGCCATCAATGAGGCTGTTCGCATGATCCAGCTCGGATTGGCCGATACTTGCGTTGCCGGCGGTTCCGAGAGCATGACAAACGGCCCTTTCTTCTCCGAACATATGAGGGGTGGAGCTCGCCTGGGTCATGTCTCCCTTACTGATGGTGTTGTCGCGCTTCTGACCGACCCAATGCTTGGCGTTCATATGGGTGTTACGGCGGAGAATCTCGCCGAGAAGTACCAGATAAGCAGGGAGGATCAGGACAGCTTCGCCGCCGAGAGCCATCGCAGGGCAGTCAAGGCAGTGGAGGAGGGGAGATTCACGTCACAGACCGTACCTGTAGAGATAGCCTCCAGGAAACAGACCCTCGTAATTGACAAGGACGAGGGCCCCAGATCTGACACGACCCTTGAGTCCCTTGCCAGGCTCAAGCCTGTTTTTAAAAAGGACGGGACCGTTACGGCGGGAAATGCTTCAAGCCTTAACGATGCAGCCTCGGTCGTTCTTGTCATGGAGAAACAGAAAGCGATGGATCTTGGTTTGAAACCTGTCTGCGAGATAGTAGCTCAATCGGTTGCCGCGGTAGACCCCCGTTTCATGGGTATAGGACCTGTCTTTGCTGTTCCCAAAGCCCTTGATGCGGCAGGACTGAAACTGGAGGACATGAAGGTTATCGAACTGAACGAGGCCTTCGCCGCCCAGTCACTGGCAGTTCTTCGTGAACTGAAGATCGACCCTGAAAAAGTCAATACTAACGGTGGCGCAATAGCACTCGGGCACCCGATCGGGGCCACCGGGGCAATTGTCTTCACGAAGGCATTCCATGAACTGAAAGAGGCAGGCGGAGGTTACGGTCTTGTCTCCCTCTGCATCGGTGGAGGCCAGGGAATAGCCACTGTGATAAAAAGCGTCTGACGGAAGCAGCGAATGGATGCCCCCCGCGAATGCGGGGGGCTAGTGCTAATCGCCGGAGAATGGTACAGGAGGGTGATAATATGGAAAAGAGTCTGGGCTTCATTGGAGCGGGTCACATAACCGAGATGCTCCTTACCAAGATCGTGGCATCGGGAATCGTAAATTGTGACAATGTTTTCGTCAGTGACGCAAACCCTGAAAGGCTCGACTGGATAGGGGATAAGTTCGGTGTTCGCAAAGGGAAGAGCAACAGGAAAGTTTTCGAAAAGAGCGATATTACACTGATATGTGTTCAGCCCCGGATCGCACCTTTCGTGGTTGAGGACCTTA
The DNA here is from genome assembly GCA_012729145.1 of Synergistaceae bacterium. Classification (GTDB taxonomy): domain Bacteria; phylum Synergistota; class Synergistia; order Synergistales; family Thermovirgaceae; genus 58-81. The sequence continues at coordinate 8,100 of JAAYDT010000076.1, forward strand.
AAGGCGAGCCGGTAGAAGGGAAGGTTGTGCTCACCATTGCCGCAGGCGTTCCCATGGAAGCATACGAAAGCATAGGTGAAGGGCTGGCAGTGATAAGGGCTCTTCCCAACCCCCCAAGCCAGGTGGGCTGTGCTATTATCCCCTACGCGATGAACCGGCATGTTACAGAGGAACAGAGAGCCACGGTCCTGGAGGTTCTGAACCTGCTCGGGAAATGCATTCCCATGAATGAAGACGGAATAAGTGTAGTGACCTCTCTGAGCAGTCCTGCGGCTGTTTTTCTCTTCCTCGACACCATGGTCGAGGCCGGGGTGCTTTGCGGCCTGAACAGGAAAGACGCTGTGACGGTAGCTCACCAGACGGTTTACGGCTGTCTCCGCCTATGGGAGAGCAAGGAAGGGAAAACCTTCGGTGACCTTATTGCCGATGCAAGTACTCCCGGGGGAGTATCAGTTGAAACCCTATATGTCCTTGACCGTTTAGCCTTCAGGGGGGCCCTGAAAGAGGCTTACCTCAAAGGGGCCGATAAGGCCAGGGACCAAGGTGGAAAAAGGGATTGATAGGAGACTTCCCTTTTTTAGTAAAGATTTCTATAATCTTAAGGGGAGTAATTATTTAAATA
>JAAYDT010000077.1 GCA_012729145.1 Synergistaceae bacterium
CTCAGTTCGGGAACTTAGTCTCCCCCAGGAGGCAGCCTATCGAAATGACAGAGATCTTTGGCTTTTCGTTCACCGTTGACCGTTCACTGTTAACGCCCTTAAGGTTTTTTCGATTAAGGTTTGTCCTTGACAAATCCTTTCCTGAGGTCTATAAACTTCGGAAACCGGAGAGGTATATACCGCAAAGGCGATGACAGGGAGAGTAACCGTTCCACGGCGCGCAAGAGAGGGGGATCCGCGGCTGAAAGATCCCCTCGCGAAGGGAGCGGTGAAGACCACCCTGGAGCCGGATCCGAAGCCCTGAAAGGGATAAGGTGACGGGGCCCCGCCCCTTACAGCGGGTACGAGAGCCGGCTGATATTTGGCTGGAACCGGAGTGGAACCGCGAAAAGAGCCTCTTTTCGTCTCCTGGACATGGAGATGAAAAGAGGCTTTTTATTTGCAGTTAATTTGAGGAGGGTTTTCCATGCGGGGAATTCTGATCCGTTACAGGCACCTGCTTCCATTGACCTCAAAGACGCCGCTGGTATCGCTTGAGGAGGGGAGTACGCCGCTGATCCCTCTTGATTCGACAGGAAAGGATCTGGGGATAAGACTGTTCGCGAAGTTCGAGGGGGCGAACCCGACAGGTTCCTTCAAGGACAGGGGGATGGTCCTGGCTGTCGCCAAGGCCATTGAGGCGGGCGCCAGGGGGCTTGTCTGCGCTTCAACGGGGAACACCTCTGCCTCGGCGGCAGCCTACGCTGCGAGAACAGGCATCCCTTGTACCGTTCTTCTTCCCGGCGGAAAGGTGGCCATGGGAAAACTTGCCCAGGCCATGGTTTACGGTGCCAGGGTTATATCCCTCAAGGGGAATTTCGACCGGGCCCTTGAACTTGCCCTTGAGGTTTCCCGGGAACTTGGGCTTGCCGTCGTAAACTCGGTGAACCGCTACAGGCTCTGGGGTCAAAGGAGCGTCGCGTGGGAGATATGTGATGAACTCGGGCATCCCCCTGATGTTGTCGTGCTGCCGGTAGGAAACGCAGGGAACATAACAGCGAGCTGGGCAGGATTCGTACAGTACTCCCGGATCGGAAAGATCGGCCGTATCCCCGCAATGTTCGGTGTCCAGGCCGAGGGCGCCGCGCCGCTTGCCCTCGGTAAACCTTGCCCTGAACCGGAGACAGTCGCAACGGCCATACGTATAGGGAGGCCTGTGAACGGCAAAAAGGCCCGGTGGGCTGTTCGCATGAGTGGCGGCAGGTTCCTTTCGGTCAGCGACGGGGAGATCCTCGATGCCCAGAAACGTTTGGCGGCGTGTGAAGGCGTCTTTGCCGAGCCGGCATCATGTGCGGGCATCGCGGGTCTTTACCGGCTTGCCTCACAGAACGGGCTGTCGACGGGAAAGGAGTACGTGGCTGTATTGACGGGCAACGGGCTGAAGGACACCGATGCCGCCACTTCCGGGAAAAGGCCGCCGGTAGAGGTCGATGCTGAACTGAAAGCCATCAGGGAGGTCCTCTTATGAACGGCCAGGTCTTCCGTATCCGTGTCCCGGCAACCACGGCGAACCTGGGCTCGGGTTTTGACACCATTGGTCTGGCTCTGTCCCTCTACAACGTTTATGACGTTTTCGATCTGGACGAACCGGGGGCCTACAGGATGGAAGTAATAGGCGAGGGGAGCGCAGAACTCTCCGATCCGGAGTCGAACATGATAATCCAGAGTTACGAAAAGGCATGCGATATGTGGAAAATGACATGTCCCGGTTTCACTCTCCGATGCCTGAACGCCATTCCCCTGTGCAGAGGGCTCGGAAGTTCCTCCGGAGCTGTCGCCGGAGGAGTTATGATAGCCAATTCATTCCGGAAGGACCCCCTGGGGATGGAGGATCTTCTCCCCCTGATGGTCGAAATTGAGGGCCATCCCGACAACATAGTTCCGGCATGCCTCGGGGGCCTTGTTGTCAGCGGTGTAGGGGATGGACGACTGAGGTATGTCAAGCTTCCTCCTCCCCCGGGTGATATCTTTGCCGTAGTAGCAGTCCCGGATGTCCGGGTCAGGACCGAGGACGCAAGAAATGCCCTGCCCAAAGAGGTGAGCATGGGGGATGCGGTCTTCACGTTGAACAGGGCTGCCATTCTGGCCGCATCCTGGGCTGCCGGGAAGTGGGAGAATCTTGCCTGGGCTATGGACGACCGCCTTCACCAGAAGTTCAGGGCTAAACTCTTCCCCGGCGGGGAAGTGATACTTGAGAAGGTAAAGAATGTTCCCGGGTGCCTTGGTGCTGCTATAAGCGGGTCGGGACCCAGCGTCCTTGCTTTTGCCAGGGGGGCCCCAAGGGGGGTCGCCGAGGCAATGTGCAGGGTATTCAGGGAGCATGGTGTGAGATCCCGTTTTTTTGTTCTTGATGTTGACGAAGAGGGTGCCACTCTCAAGAAACTTGCCAGGGAGAGTGTCTGCCAATGAAGATAGAGGTCCTTAAATTCGGGGGATCATCACTTTTCGGCGAGGGGCGGATAGAAGCTGTGGCAGGGAGGGCCGCCGAACGCTTCAGGAATGGTGTTGCTGTAGCTGTAGTGGTTTCCGCTGTGGGTCATACCACCGATAGTCTGATGGAAACAGCCAACGGTCTGACTACCAGGCTGAACCGGAGAGAGATGGACCAGCTGATATCGACAGGGGAACAGCAAAGTGTGGCCCTGCTTACCATGGCGCTAGGCAAACTGGGCATCCCCGCGCGCTCTTTCTCAGGCTGGCAGAACGGAATAACGGCTTGCGGGGTTTTTGGCGACGGGCGCATCAGTTCGGTGAACCCGCGGATCGTTGCCGGTTCCCTTGAAAGGGGCGAAGTAGCCGTCGTGGCAGGGTTCCAGGGAGTGACCGAAGAGGGTGATGTTATTACCCTTGGCAGAGGCGGGTCGGATCTCTCAGCCGTAGCCCTTGCCGCCGCGCTCGAGGCTGATAGCTGCAGAATCTATACCGATGTCGAAGGAATATTCTCTGCCGATCCAAGGGTCGTTCCAAAAGCCTTCCGCCTCGAAAGGATCAGCTGCGGGGAGTGCATGGAGATGGCGGCAGCGGGAGCCAGGGTTTTGCAGGCCAGAAGCGTGGAGCTTGCATGGAGGTACGAAGTACCGGTTTTCGTGGGATCAAGTTTCGAAAGGGAGAGGGGGACCTGGATCATGAGGGAAGATGTATCAGAGGGGTTCGTTGTGAGATCGATAACCCATGATACGGGGGTCGCAAAAGTGGCAGTACTGGGGGTACCCGATACCCCAGGCATAGCGGCCAGGGTATTTTCGCCCTTGAGCGAAGCCGGTGTAGGCGCCGAGATGATAATCCAGAGCGTTATGAGGGGCCAGGTTAACGACATAGCTTTCCTGGTCAGGAAGGAATTCCTCGGGGAGGCTATTGATATATGCAGGGGAACTGCCCGGGATATTGGTGCCCAGGGAGTGGTCTTCGATACGGAGATAGGGAAGATATCCCTGGTGGGTGCAGGTCTTTCGAACCACCCTGAAGCACCGGCAAGGATGTTCTCGATCCTTGCCGCTGAGTCCGTTAATATCGACATGATATCTTCAACTTCGATGTCAATAACTTGCGTGGTTTCCTCGGCAGATGTGGAGAAGGCAGCTGTGGCCCTGCACAGGGTATTCATTGAGGGGGTTCCTGCATGAGGGTGGCGGTGCTGGGCGCTACCGGGGCAGTAGGGCAGGAAATGCTTGCAACCCTCGAGAGCAGGAAGTTCCCCGTCTCAGATCTGGTGTTACTGGCCTCCCGACGCTCGGCAGGAGCAAGGGTAAATTATGGGGGGTGTGAAATTGTTGTCAGGGAGGTTTGCCCCGGTGCTTTCGAGGGAGTAGATATAGCCCTTTTTTCGGCAGGCGGCGAAGCATCCAGAATATGGGCACCAAAGGCCATAGAGAGGGGCGCGACAGTGATCGACAACAGTTCAGCCTGGCGGATGGAACCTGACGTCCCTCTCGTGGTACCCGAGGTAAATCCTGGTGCTCTTGCGGGGCACAGGGGATTGATCGCCAACCCCAACTGTGCCACCATCCAGGCTGTTATGGTTCTGAATCCTTTGCATAAGGTTGCCGGACTGGAAGGCTTCACAGCGGTAACCTTCCAGTCCGTTTCCGGAACAGGGAAAGAGGCCATCAGGGAACTGGCATCAAATTCCGAAGCCTTACTATCCGGGGAGAAAGGCATGTCTTCGGTATATCCCCACGACATAGCTTTCAATGTTCTGCCCCATATAGGCGGGTTTGACGAGGACGGTATCAGTGAAGAAGAGTGGAAAATGATCAGGGAGTCCAGAAAGATCATGGGGCTTCCCGGTCTTAAGGTTAATTGCACTGCCACAAGAGTTCCGGTTTTCAGGGGGCATTCCGAGGCCCTGTGCGCAGTTTTCCGGAATCCCCTCTCTCCCGATGAAGCGAGGGCGATCCTTGAAGCGGCCCCGGGGGTCTGCCTGATGGACGACCCGGGGAGTTACCGGTACCCTACTGCGAGGAACTCGAAAGGAAGTGGATCAGTTTTTGTGGGGAGGATCCGGAAGGATACTTTTTGGGAAATGGGTCTTATGATGTGGGTGGTTTCCGACAACCTGCTTAAAGGGGCGGCTCTGAACGCTGTTCAGATAGCAGAAATGATCCAGGGAGAGGGAATTTGTGTTTCCTGACAGGGTCCTTCTATCGAAGCGGGCAGAGTTTAAGGTAGAATAACGGCGGCGCCTTTGAGGTGCCGCCATTTCTTTTCCTAGGATGGTGCCTGAGATCATGAATATGAGAACTGCCTTCGCAGTTTCGATCGCAGCCCTTCTCGCGGCCGCGACGGTAGTGACCGGTGCGGAACAGATGCGGCTGACCTCCGATACTCTTCAGTACGATCCCTCCAGAGGTGCCGTTGTGGCCTCGGGGAACGTCAAGGTCGTCGGGAGGGGAGCGGAGATAACCTCCGACGAGGGGGAGTTCGATTCCGAGGGGATGCGCTCCTGGTTCCGCAAAGACGTCCTGGCCCTGTGGCCCGAGGGTGATCTCTCCATGAACTGCGACGAACTGATCGTGGAGGATAGTTCCCGTGGTCAGAAGATCACCGCCAGGCGGGTGACAAGGTTCCACGACCCGGTGAGGAACGTGACGATCCGCGCCGACGTGGTGGAAGGTACAGTGGCAGGCGGGGTCTTCTCCGACTTCGTGGCAAGGGGCAACGTGGTTGCCGATGCTGTAGCCTCCGGGGGTGAGCCCACGAGGGTCTCCGGACAGATTTCGCAGTACTCCAGGGCCCGGGGGACTCTGGAGTTCTCCGGCGAAGCGGTGGCTGTACAGAAGAACCGCAGGATCACGGCAGACACCTTCATCATTTACCTGCAGAGCGGGAAGATCGAGGCCGTGGGCAACCCCCGTATGGTGGTAGACCTCCCCCCCCAGGAGGCCCAATGAGCAACCGCTTCCTCTGGGCCCGGTCGCTGAGCAAGAGCTACAAGGGGCGCGCCGTTGTATCCTCGGTAAGCCTGAAGGTAAAGCAGGGGGAGATAGTAGGCCTTCTCGGCCCCAACGGTGCCGGAAAGACCACCACCTTCTACATGGTGCTCGGGATAGTAAGGCCTGACTCGGGCAGGATCCTTATCGACAACGAGGACCTTACGGGGCAGCCCATGTACATAAGGGCCCGGAGGGGGATAGGTTACCTCCCCCAGGAGGCCTCAGTCTTCAGGAGCCTGTCCGCCCGAGAGAACATAGAACTTGTCCTGGAGGAGAGGGGCAAGGAGAGGAAGAATATCTCCCGGATGGCCTCGGATCTGATAGAGGAGTTCGGTCTCGGTGACGTGGAGGACCTTCCCGGCTTCGCTCTGAGCGGAGGGGAGCGCAGGAGGGTGGAGATAGCCCGCAGCCTTGCCATGGAGCCCTCATTCATACTGCTTGACGAACCCTTCAGCGGCATCGACCCGATAGCTGTCTACGACATTCAGCAGATCATACTCGGCCTGAGAACGAGGGGATACGGTATACTTCTTACAGATCACAGCGTCAGGGAGACCCTTGCCATAACTGACAGGACCTACCTTATCCACAGAGGGCAGATACTCGTCGAGGGGACCCCGTCAGAGGTGGCTGACAGCGATGCCGCCAGGAAATTCTACCTGGGGGAAAGGTTTTCGCTGTGAAGGGGAGGGAACCGGTCCCATGTTCCGGAGCAGACGGCCGCTGCCGCCTTTCTCACCGCTTTTTCGACAGGCGGCGAGAGACCTTCCCGGAGCCCCGTGTACAGGGGCTGTATGGCGATGATCCTGATGAAGATCTTCTCTTCGAAGGGGGCGAGAAGGACCCCGATGGGGATCCCGTGGGAGGAAAGGACCGCTCCAGCTACGTCCCTTGTCTCCAGAAGGCGTATATCACCGGGTTCCCCCCCGAAGTCGGCCGCGTCCATTATCAGAAGCCTCTCCGGGGGGGCCTCCCTGAGAGGGGTCATGTGGTTCTCTGGGAGAACGCCGCAGAGGAAGACACGGATCCAGGGGAGATCTCTCTCCATGACCATCCTGGCGGCGCAGATGCCAGCGGCATCATCCCCCATGATCTCGTTGCCTACCCCCCAAACGAAAGTCGGGACCTTCATCTGCTCCCTCACCTCCAGTCGCAACTATCGACAAAGGCTGGTGCATTGACGTGAGTTCAAGCGGATCCAGGATGGTCCGTCACTCCCTCAGGATGATGGCAGGGACCTTCCTGAGCAGGATCCTCGGCCTCGCGCGCGAGGTCCTGACGGCGGCTCTCTTCGGGGCCACCCGGCAGCTGGACGCCTTCCTCGTTGCCTACACCCTGGCCAACCTCTCCAGGAGGCTTCTTGCCGAGGGTGCCCTGTCGGCAGCATTTGTACCCGAGTTTTCCAGGTCCCTAGAAAAGGACGGTCCCGAGGCGGCCCGATCACTGGCGAGACAGACCCTTGCTGTGCTACTTGCGGCCACCGGTGTTGTGACAGTTGCCGGAATACTGGCCGCCCCTCTCCTGGTAAGGATAATGGCCCCCGGATTCGATCTCGAGGGTGCATCGACGGCGGTCTATCTGACTCGCCTCATGTTCCCCTTCCTGGTCTTCATCTCCATCGCCGCCCTGGCCATGGGGGTCCTGAACAGCCTGGACTGCTTCTTCGTCCCGGCGATAGCTCCCGCCCTCAGCAACGTGGTCTTTATTGCCTTCCTCGCGATTGTAACACTCAGGTGGGGTGTCCGGGGCCTTGCCTACGCTGTACTGCTGGGCGGGATCTCCCAGATGGTCCTTCAGTGGTTATGGTCGGCAAAGAAGGGGTTTGCCTTGCTCCCGGCCATGCCAAGAAGGGATAACGAGGCCCTTGCAAGGGCGATGAAGCTCTTTCTTCCCTATGCGGCGGGACTCTCGCTCAACCAGCTGATCCCCCTGATCAGCCGGATGCTGGGGTCATTCCTGCAGGAGGGGGCCATTTCGGTCCTGAACTACGCCGACAGGGTGCTTCAGCTGCCGTTGGGTCTCTTCGTCATCGCCATCTCCCAGGCGATCCTTCCGCAGCTCTCCAGGCAGATCCTTGCCGGAGAGGAGGATTTCTTCAAAGGAGTGAGGGAGGCGTTGAGGTTCGGCCTCTTCATGGTCCTTCCGGTAGCCCTCGGAATGGCCCTCTTTTCGGGAGAGATCGTCCACCTTCTCTTCTTCAGGGGCGCCTTCGGGGAGTGGGCGTGGAGGGGGACAGCCGGGGCACTGGCCATGTACTCCTTCGGGCTTCCGGGGATGGCGTGTTCAACCATTCTGTTGCGGGCTCTCTACGCCAGGGGTCTGCCCAGGGAAGCAATGGCCGTGACGGCTTTCAGCGTGGTTGCCAACGTTGTTTTCAGCCTCCTGCTGATAAAGCCGCTGCAGATAAACGGACTGGCCCTGGCTTCATCGCTGGCCTTTTCGGGGACGGCGGTCCTTGCCTGGAGACTGCTCCCCGGAGAGAGGGGGGCCGAGAAGCTCTTCCCGCGGAGCTGGAGCCTTCCCGTGGCAGCGGGGCTGTCCCTTATGGGTGCAGTGCTCGTTTCGTTAAAAATGCTGTTTTCTTATCCCCTCTACGGGAGTATCCTTGCCAAGGGATCCTGGATGCTGCTCCCCCTTCTTCTGGGGGCCGGTGTATACGCCGTGGTCACCTGGAAGGCCGGCAGCCCCGAATGGGCCTGGATATCAGAAGCCTTTGGGGTCAGACCTTGACAGACTGTTGCCCAATTGAGTCCCGCAGGTTTAAAAAAGGCAGATCAGGCAAGACATTTAACCTGTCCCCCTATGTAAGTGAGGCGAATCTGCCTGAGAACGATTGAAAAAAGAGAACAGGCCCTCGAAAG
>JAAYDT010000078.1 GCA_012729145.1 Synergistaceae bacterium
AACCTTCGATTCAATGATCAGTGAAAGGGAACCCCGCCGATGGGACCGTGAAAGGACATCTCCCCCGAAACTGCAGGAGATCAAGTCACCTCCAAAGGTGATCCAGAACAAACCAGCGCCGCCAAAGGTACAGAACAAACCAGCGCCACCGAAGTTCCAGAACAATCCTGGACCACCGAAGATCCAGAACAAACCAGCGCCGCCAAAGTTCCAGGATAAACCCGCACCGCCAAAGATACAGAACAATCCTGGACCGCCAAAGGTACAGAACAAACCAGCGCCACCGAAGTTCCAGAACAATCCTGGACCGCCGAAGATACAGAACAAACCAGCGCCACCGAAGTTCCAGAACAATCCTGGACCACCGAAGATACAGAGCAAACCGGCACCGCCGAAGTTCCAGAACAATCCTGGACCACCGAAGATACAGAGCAAACCGGCACCGCCTAAATTGCCCAAGAATCCTGGACCTTCTCCAGGACAGAAAAAACCGGGACCTCCAATAGTCAAGAAGCCTGTCAAGGATGGGAAGTAGAGCCTTCACTTACAAGGAAGGAGAAAGGGCCGCCCGGGAAGGCGGCCCTTTTGCTTTTTTGATCGATCTTTCAAACGCCCTCAGGATGATCGGATGGCTGGTCTCACTGTACCTCTTACGATCATTACCACTCCAAGCAGAATGACAGCCGTTGCGGCAAGACTCCCGGCATTGAGGCTTTCGCCGGCCAGAAGCCAGCCCAGGATTATCGCCACGACGGGATTGACGTAGGCATAGCTTGAAGCAAGGGCAGGGTCGGTCTTCTTCAGAAGCCAGATGTATGAACTGAAACCCACAATGGAACCGAATACGACCAGGTATCCGAGGGCAGTCGCCGACCTTATCGACACTTCGCTCATCGGTACCAGGGAACCACCGTTCCAGGCTATCCCCACTACCAGGTTCATCAACCCACCGGTTAGCATCTGCATGGAAATGGCCAGGGCTGGAGAGTCCGGTTGGTCGGCCACCCTGGAATAGAGCGAACCTGAAGCCCAGAGAAAAGTTGCAAATCCGAGTACTACAAGTCCCGTGATGTGCCCCTCTGCTGAGGAAGGTCCGCTGGTGGAAGCCACAAGCATAATGATCCCCCCGAAACCTGTCACCAGACCGATGATGGTGATCCTGGCCGGGCGGTCGTGTCGAAGATAGACCCAGCGGATGATGGCTATCCACAATGGAACAGTAGCCACAACTATGGCTGCAATATTTGAGGGCACGACCTGTTCCGACCAGGCAACTCCCCCGGTCCCACCCAGAAGCATCAGGGCTCCGACCATGGCCATACCCCTCCACTGTCCCCAGGAGATCCGGGGTCTGAGACGTATCCATTCCCAAACGAACATGATCGCTCCCGCCGTAGTGAACCTGAGTCCCAGCATAATGAAGGGCGGCAAGGTCTCTATCGCGAATTTCATGGCCAGATACGTGGTCCCCCAGAAGAAATAAACTGACACCAGGGCCGCGGCTACAGGCGCGGTCATGCGATGATCGTCCAAGAATAATCTCACCTTTTCCAAGTCTTGTTTGTCAAAACCAGTCAATTATAGACGGTGATGGAAAGATCTGCTTATTGAAGGGAATTTCTTTTTCACAGGTCCATGGACTGGAGAGGCAACCACATTTCCACCAGGAGACCGCCTCCCGACGGAAGCTCGGCATTGATCTCTCCACCGTGGGCAAGGGCAGCTTTCTGGGCTATGGCAAGACCGAGGCCGGAACCTCCCGTATCACGGGATCGGGATGTTTCTGTCCTGTAAAAGGGTTTGAATATCTGTTGAAGTTCGTCTTCAGGTACCCCGGGGCCCTTATCCAGAACCGTCAAAGAGACACCGGGCCGCCCCCCCCTGATCCGTCGTTCTGCCTTTACGGAAACAGCGGTGCCCTCGGGGGTGTACCTGAGGCCATTGCGGACTATGTTCTCCACGGCCCTTCGGACCAGTTCGCTGTTGAGTCTTATCGGCTCCAGGTCATCGGGGTAGACAAGCTCGACCCTTCGCTTAATGACCCGCGCCTCGAAGTTGGCGTCTTCTACAACATTTTCCAGGATAGCCGCAAGATCGACCATCTCGAAGGTCACGTGATCCATCTCAGCCTCGACCTTTGACAGTGAGAGCAGGTCGCCGATCATATCGTTCAGGACCTCTGATTCTCGCTCTATCCGTTCGAGGGACTCCCTTGCTACAGTCCCCGATCTCTTCCTGGCGAGCTCCAGTGCAACTCCAAGGCGAGCCAGGGGGGTGCGGAGTTCATGGGATATGTCCCGGATCAGGCGCCGCTGAGCTTCCAACAGGGTCGTAAGATGTTTTGTCATGGCCTCGAAGCTGCGGGCAAGCTCGCCTATCTCGTCGGATCGGTCCTTGACCAGGTCCTCCACAGGGGTGTCCAGTTGGCCACTCGAAACGGACCTGGCTGTCTTGCTCAGCCGCACCAGGGGGTCCGAAAGGTACCTGGCCAGCAGGAAGCAGAAAACTAGAGCGGTGGCTAAAAGGCCCATCAGGTGGATCAGCAGGGCCTTGGGGTTCCCGGTGAGGACCCTTGCGATGTAGGGTGATCTCCGGAAAACCCCCACAAGAATGTAGTCCTTGCCAGAAGGAGAACCAAGTTGCCTGAAGACCGACGAGAACTCACCCCTGGTCTGGAAAGTGGTACCCTGACCGAGAAGATCCGCGGCATCCCTGCCCAGCCTCTCCAGAAAATCTTTCGAGGGACCACCTTCGACGGGTACAGGTACTCCATCTACGTCGAAGATAAATATTCCAAGACCAGTTTCGCTCCTGATCCTGTCTATGGACTCTCTTAGGCGGGCGGGGTTCCCTGTCTCGACCACTTCGAGCAGTCCTTTACCATTCCTGTCGAGAGCGTTCGAAAGGGCTTCCTGCTGCCCTGTAAGTATTATCCCCTGCTGGGTCATGAAGACCGTCAGAAGAACGCTGACAAGGACCATCAGGAGCATGGCCCCCAAAAACCACAGGAATATCCTCTGGAACAGCTTTCTCTCTCTCACTATCCAGACTCCTCGGTCGGCAGGGCGAGGATATAGCCCAGCCCCCTGACGGTCTTGATCCGGTCAGAGCCGTCAGAGAAGGTGCCTATCTTCCGTCGGAGGTTGCTGATGTGAACGTCAAGGCTCCTGTCGAAGGGGGAGAAGGACCTCTTCAGTACACTTCTGACCAGAACCTCTCTCGAGATTGCAGTGCCGGCCGAATGGGCCAGGGTCTCAAGAAGGTCAAACTCCACGGTGGTAAGCTCGATGCGTTTACCGCCGGCGCTCACGTACCTCGCCGCCGGGTCTATGGTCATGTCCCCTACGTGGTAGGTGCCTGTTTGGGAAGAACGGCTGCTGTCCATCCGGCCCCGCCTCAGTACGGCTCTGATCCGGGCCACCAGTTCCCTGGGGTTAAAGGGTTTGGGGAGGTAGTCATCGGCTCCAAGTTCAAGGCCAACTATCCGGTCCACATCATCGCCCCTGGCTGTCAGCATCAGGACAGGCACAGCGGATTGACGACGGATCTCCTTCAGGATCTCCATTCCCGAAAGACCGGGGAGCATTACGTCAAGGATGATCAGCGAGAAACGTTCTGCGAGAACCCTGGATGCCACCTTGCGTCCATCGTGAATGGATTCTACCTTGAATCCTTCGGACTCAAGGAACTCGGTAAGCAATTCGCAAAGCCCGGTATCATCATCGGCTAGCAGTATACGCTCCACGGCAATCCCCCCATGACAGGAAGGTCTTTGTCATACTACCTCATTGATCCCTCAACTGCTGTCAAGAAAGGTTTTCTCTTGTAAAGGGTCCTTAACATTCCTTTACAGTGGACACCGATCACTGGATCTCAGCGATCACATCTATCTCCACAAGGATCCCCAGCAGTTGGCTTCCCACGGTGGTCCTCACCGGAAAGGGGGGAGAAAAGAACTCCTTGTAGACACTGTTGAAGGCCTGGAAATCCTTCAGGTCGGCGAGGTGAACGGTGGTTTTCACAACGTCGTCCATGGTCGCACCGCCGGCCTCCAGGATGTTCCTGATGTTGGTCAGGACCTGACGGGTCTGTTCCTCGATCGTCTCCGGGGTTTTGCCGGTTTCGTGGTTCAGCGGCCCCTGTCCTGACACGTAGATGCGGTTACCCACTTTAAGGCCCTGGGAATAGGGACCGATCGGATCTGGCGACCTGTCTGTTCGGATCTCTTGCTTCATCTTGAAAACCTCACTAAAAAAGATGGTGAACGGTGAACGGAAAGATCTGCAGGAAAACAAAGGTTTTGCCGAATTCAGCCGTTTACTGTTTACTGTTTACGCCTTTGGGTTACTTACCCTGTCCTCCAGCATCGCTCCCAGGTGAGCCTGAAGTGCTGTCTTTGCGCAGAGACCCAGTATTCCCCGGCTCACCTTGGG
>JAAYDT010000079.1 GCA_012729145.1 Synergistaceae bacterium
TAGCCTTTCGAGAAAGTCATCGTACTCTCTGAGAATGTCCTCGTATTTTTCCCCCGGGATCCAGCGCCGGTCGAACTGCAAAACGCATTCACCGGCGACGGTACTTGGCTGGAAGCCTCCACTGATCATTCCGTAATTCATGGAAGATCCTCCAATGATCGGGTGCATGCGGCTCTCTATCCTGGGGACGAGTTCTTCGTCAAGGGCTCTGATAAGTTTTCCCGCCTTGGAGATGGCATTGATACCTTCCTTCTGCTTTCCGCCATGAACAGCCTTCCCCAGGATCCTGCATTCAAACCATTCCAGGCCCTTCTGGCCAATGCCGATGTTCCAGCCGAAGGGTTCTCCGACAATGGCGGCATCAGCTTTTAGGCCCTTCTTCAACAGGGCGCAGGTCCCTTCGCTCTTTCCCTCCTCGCCTATTACGCCCGCAAACATTATGTTACCCTTCAACCTGGTGCCAGACCTCCTGATCGCGGCCATGGAGAGCACCATACAGGCAAGGGCCCCTTTCATATCCACAACGCCACGGCCTATCAACTTTTCGTTTTCGATCTTCATGCGGAAGGCATCTTCCATATCATAGGGCGGAACAGTATCGGTATGGCCCGTAAGAAGAAGTGTTTTGCCTTTCCCGTGTCCTTCGAGCCTAGCTACAACATTGCATCTCCCATCAACCACCTCGTATATTTCTGATGGGATCCCTTCCTTGACAAAAAAATCGTGGATCAGTTTTGCAACCCCGGTTTCCTGTTCCGGGATGCCAGGATAGCTGGGAGTATTAACCAGATCCGCGATCAGCGAGATCATTTCCCTTTCGTCCAGTTCTTTCCGAAAATCGTTGATCATAACAACAACTCCTTAAAAGATATTGAAAAGATAAGGAAACATTATTAAATGAACGGAGGAAGTTTCTTGTAGTGTCGTGGTGTTAGTAAGAAAAAGCAATTAGTTGCAGCAAATAAATTTATCCACCAAGTTTTATACAACAGGTATAATACGTAACATAAAATGCAAGACGAATCTGAAACGAAACAGGAGAATTCTGGTGATCTGACATGAAACTTTTTCAGCTTCTTGCCCTTGATATTTTTGCGAATTCGGAAATAGTGGCCGGGAAAAGAGGGCTCGACAAGGATGTTACCTGGGTCAACATGATGGAGATACTTGACTCTCTAGAGCAATTGCAGCCGGGGGAACTTCTTATTTCTACCGGTTACGGTCTGACAGAAGGCTCACCACTAGCCGCAGACATTATTGGCAACCTGAATGAAAGAGGGCTCGCCGGGATAGCTGTCCAGCCCGGGTATTACATTTCCGAGATACCCTCAAGCATGATAAGGCAAGCCGACGAGCTCGGTTTTCCCATCATACGGCTCCAGCCGAAGATAACTTTCGGGAAAGTTACCAGAGCTATCCTGGATTTCCTGACCCAGGACAGGATAAGCAGAATGGAGTTGCCAATTTCATTCCCCCTCAGGGTCCTGGACAATAGAAGATCAGGAGTTCTGGAAGAGTTTTTTGATGATCTGCTGGACGGGAATTTCCATTCTTACAATGAGGCCCTCACCCGAGCCGGTTCTGTCGGCCTCGAGATATCCTCCCCCTATAAAGTGGCCGTTGTGGACCCGGATATCGGGGATGCCGGGAACAGGGATGTCTCCCATGATCTGATGATGGAAACCAGGCAACTTATCATGACACACCCCCTTGCCCCCAAGAACATTCACAGCCGCCTGAAGGGGAACCATATTGTTCTCGTCTACCTGGCTGCAAATACCAAAACCGAGGAACAAACGCTATTCCGGAATGTCGCAAGCAACGTTGCCGAAGGGGTGGACCGGGGAGGGTTCTTCGTCGGGGTAGGGAAAACGACCAAAAACTGGCGTGAGTTCAAGGACAGTTATTCCCAGGCAATAACTGCTCTTGAGATAGGAAAAAGGCTTTTCCCTTCAGGGAAAGTGGCCCATTATGAGGATCTGGGGCTTTATCGTCTCCTTTGCCAGATAAAGGATCGAAATATCCTCAGGGAATTCATGAA
>JAAYDT010000080.1 GCA_012729145.1 Synergistaceae bacterium
CTTTATGGACATGGGGCCAGCCAGGATCTAAAATATTGTGGCTGTCGGAGACGAGTGTGCTCTGGTGAGTGCCCCGGGCTTCAAACCCGGTGGGGGTCGGTACGGCCGGCCCCGGTGGGTTCGATCCCCACACGTCTCCGCCATTTTTTTGTTTTTCCCCCGTGTACAGGGAAGATGAACAAGGGAGGAGAAAAGATGAAAAAGAAAGAATTCAAGCTGAAGGGGTTTTCCTACCCGCTCACCCCTTTGGGCCGTTCCTCGATAGTTGGCCCTTATCCGTGGCACTACGGAACGGAGTACCTGAATATCCTCTACAGGACCGACCCCGAAGTGATCGCGTCCTACCTCCCATACCCCCTTGAACCGGGAGAAGAACCTGACCTTGCCTACGTTGCTTTCAGCCGGTGGTGGTCCTTGTGGGAAGAAGACAGCGACATGCCCTGGCTTAACCCGGAGAGGACCCAGTACCTTGAGGCGGCCATATGGACAGGCTGCAGCTTCGAGGGGAGGCAGGGACAGATATGCCTTCATATATGGGTCGACAACGATTTCAGCATGGCCAGGGGCTGGTTCATGGGATTCCCGAAGAAGCTGGGGCAGGTCTTCATGACCGATTATCACCCCCTGAACCCCGGAATGGCACGACCTGGACCTGGGACACGGCTCAAGGGGATAGCATCGGCTCACGGAGAGAGGCTGATCGAGGGAGAGATGGAGATAGTTGATAGTGCTTCACCGGGGGAACTTCCCCGACCAATGGGCCTTCCCCTTTTCCATATAAGGCACTTCCCCTCCATCGAGAAGGGTGCTCCCCCCTCGATCCTGGAGCTTGTTTCGCTTGGGGCCGAGAATTACCGATACGGGGAGATCGCATGGCGGGGCCGTGGCAAACTGACCTTCTTCCCTTCGGAGATCGAGGAGCATTTCGCTCTTGCGCCCGTTGAAATCCTGGGAGCCTTCTCCTTCAGTTCGGGGTACACTTTTGACGGTGGAAGGGTCCTGTACAGCTGGGTATGAATCCTTATTTCAAACTTCCCCGAAAAGGGGGTTGAAATTTATTGTCCTTTTCGTCAAAATGTAAAGTGACATGGCAATGGAAACTCAAATTGCAGGGGGGTCTGGTGCTAATGAAGAAGTTTGCTCTTGGGCTGGTCTGTCTGATGATGGTGATCGGAGTCTCGGTAGCCTTTGCTTTCCAGCCTGTGGCGGAGAAAGACCTGAAGATCGGTTTTGTTTATGTCGGACCCGTCGGTGACGGCGGATGGACCTACATGCACGAGTTGGGCAGGGTGGATATGGAGAAGGCCTTTCCGGGAGTAGAGAGCTTCTTCGTCGAATCCGTCCCCGAGGGTCCCGATTCCGTCAGGGTTATGGAGACTTTTATCAGGAACGGCGCCAGGCTCGTTTTTGCCACCTCCTTTGGATACATGGATTTCGTACAGGAAGTGGCTGCAAAGAATCCCGAAGTGATCTTCATGCACTGCTCGGGGTACAAGACTGCGGACAATGTGGGTAACTACTTTGGGAGGATGTACCAGGCAAGATACCTCTCAGGTCTCGTTGCAGGGAAGATGTCAAAGAAGAACGTGATCGGCTTTGTTGCCGCCAATCCTATCCCCGAGGTCATAAGGGGGATCAACGCCTTTACGCTGGGTGCGCGCAAGTCCAACCCCGATGTGAAGATCAAGGTTGTCTGGCTTTTCTCCTGGTTCGATCCCGCAAGGGAGAAAGAGGCCACCCTTGCTCTCATCGACGCCGGAGCTGACGTTATCGCCATGCACGCCGATTCCGGGGCAGCACCACAGACCGCGGAAGAAGCGGGTGTCTACGTAGTAGGCTACAACAACGACATGAGCCACTACGCCCCGACCATGCACCTCACAGCACCGATCTGGAACTGGGGAATGGTCTACAAACATGTTGTGGGCCAGGTGACAGAAGGAACCTGGAAGTCCAGCGACATCTGGTGGGGTCTGAAGGAAGAGTTTGTAGGTCTGGCCCCTATCTCTGATGCTGTTCCGACCGATATCGTGGCGCTCGTCGAGGCCGAGAAGGCGAAGATCATTGACGGCAGCTGGGATGTATTCCATGGCCCTGTCAAGAACCAGAAGGGCGAAGTGGTCGTCAAGAGTGGCGCAAAGAT
The DNA here is from genome assembly GCA_012729145.1 of Synergistaceae bacterium. Lineage (GTDB taxonomy): Bacteria > Synergistota > Synergistia > Synergistales > Thermovirgaceae > 58-81. Next base: position 2,144 of record JAAYDT010000080.1, read on the forward strand.
GACCGACGGAGAGATGCTTGGAATGAACTGGTTCGTTGAGGGTGTGGAGGGAGACATCCCGAAATAGAGATCTTTTTTCAGGGGGCGCGAGTCACGCGCCCTTTTTTTTTCTCTTCATGGTTTAGAATCTTTCTTGTAGAAGAAAACCCTTGGAGGTACTGGAAGTGGTATCGGCAGGCCGGGTGCCCCTTGTATCGATGCGGGGGATAGAAAAGACTTTTGTCGGCGTCAAGGCCAACTCTGGTGTAGACATGGACCTCGAAAGAGGGGAGGTCCATACCCTTCTGGGCGAGAACGGCGCAGGCAAGAGTACCTTGATGAACATCCTGAGCGGTCTCTATACAGCCGATTCGGGAGCCATTGTCATCAACGGTGAGCCGAGGATCCTTAGGAGCCCTCGTGACGCCATCAGGGCGGGTATAGGCATGGTACACCAGCACTTCATGCTTGTTCCCACCCTGTCAGTATGGGAGAACGTTTCCCTTGGTCTCGATGATCAGCCCTTCTTCCTGGATAAGGGGAGGGTTATCGAAAAAGTTGGGGATATCCAGAAGAGGTACGGCATCAACGTCGACCCCATGGCGCCAATATGGCAGCTCTCCATAGGAGAGCAGCAGAGGGTAGCGATCATCAAGACCCTTTACCGCAGTGCCGACATACTGATCCTTGACGAGCCGACCTCGGTTCTCACCCCCCAGGAGACAAGGGCCCTTTTCAGGACCATCCGTCAGATCAAGGCCGAGGGACATGGAGTCATATTCATATCCCACAAGCTTGACGAGGTCATGGATATATCAGACCGGATCACCGTTCTTCGGAAGGGTAGGAAGGTGGCCTCTGTTAATGTAAAGGATGTGACCAAGGAATCACTTGCCGAGATGATGGTGGGGAGGAAGGTGGTCTTCCAGATCGGCAAAACCCTTCAGAATCCCGGCAGGGTGGTGCTTGAGGCAAGGGAACTGGTCGTCAGGGGAGACCGCGGGAGGGTAAGGGTAGACCATTTCTCACTCGATGTCAGGCAGAGGGAGATACTGGGACTTGCCGGGGTTTCGGGCAACGGACAGGGAGAGCTCTGTGACGCACTGGCAGGCATCCGAAAGACCGAAAAGGGCAGTATCAAGGTGGACGGGTGCGAATTGGCGGGAAGACGGACCAGGGAGTTCCAGAAGAGAGGCGTAAGCTACATTCCTGCAGACAGGATCGGGACCGGTCTTGTCACGGGGATGAACCTCCGGGAGAACATAGCCCTCAGGAAATACTGGCGAAAAGAGTTCACGAGGTTCCGTCTTTTCATTCACTGGGAGAATATCGCCGGCAGGACAGGTCAGCTGGTGGAAAGGTACAGCGTTGTAAATCCAGGATTGGGATTTCCCGCACGCATGCTGTCCGGTGGCAATCTGCAGAAACTGATGCTGGCCAGGGAGCTCTCCGACGACCCGAGGGTGGTCATAGCAGTTCAGCCGACCTGGGGGCTGGATGTAAGCGCGACACTGTTCGTAAGGGAGACGCTCCTGGAACAGAGGGACAGGGGGGCGGGGGTGCTGCTTGTCTCCGATGACCTGGAGGAGATACTCTCCCTGAGCGACAGGATCGCGGTGATCCACAACGGAAGGCTGATGGGCATTGTGGAGGATCCCGACAGCGTGACCGAGGAGCAGATGGGGCTCATGATGGCCGGTACTTGCCTGGAGGAGTTCTCCCCTCCTTCAGGTGACGGCAGTCTCGGGCAGGAAAAGGAGGTCACCCCCTCTCCATGAGGTACAGGATAGTACTGAGAAGAAGGTACAAGACGGGGGTGTTCTTTGAGGGGATCCTTCCCGTCATATCGATCATCGCGGCGCTGCTGTTCGCAGGAGGGGCACTGCTTCTCTTCGGGGTCTCGCCCCTTGCTGCGTACAGGGCCATGTTCAGGGGTGCCCTGGGAAGCGGCTACGGTTTGAGCGAAGTTATAGTCAAGGCCATCCCTCTTGTCATTTCGGGGGTGGCAGTGGCTCTGGCTTTCAGGATGAAGGTATGGAACATAGGCGCCGAGGGGCAGATCTACCTTGGAGCCCTTGCATCTGCTGCAGCGGTGCGCTTCCTCCCTTCCGGGAACCAGGTAGTCATGCTTCTTGCCATGACTGCGGCCGCGATAATTGCGGGGGGGGCCTGGGGGTATATCGCCGGATTCCTGAAATCCCGCTGGAACGTCAACGAGGTTATAACTACCCTGATGCTTAACTACGTAGGCATTCACCTTGCTGATCACTTCATTTACGGGCCCTGGCGTGACCCCTCCAGTCTCGGCTTCCCCATGACCCCACCCTTCCCCCCTTCTGCCAGGTTACCCCTCTTTTTCGGGACCAGGGTGCACCTGGGGGTCCTGGCGGCAGTTCTGCTTGTACTTCTGTTCAGACTGGTGATCAGGTGGACCAGGTGGGGTTTCGAGATACGGGCCATCGGGGACAACCCCAGGGCAGCGGAGTATGCAGGTATCAACTACGGAAGGAACGTGGCGCTGCTGATGTTCATTTCGGGTGCCATAGCGGGGCTGGCCGGGATGACGGAGATCGCCGGCCTTCAGGGGCGACTTCAGCCGGGTTTTTCTCCCGGTTACGGGTATACCGCGATAATAGTCGCCTGGCTGGCCCGGCTGAATCCATGGGGCATCATGATGGTCTCCTTCTTCATGGGGGTTCTTCTTGTTGGCGGAGACACTATCCAGGTCATAATGAGGCTTCCTCTTGCGAGCGTGCAGGTCATTCAGGGTTGTATCCTTTTCTCCGTACTCGGTTTCGAATTCTTCAGGAACTACAAGGTGTTGCTGTTGAGAAGGGAGCGCGAGTAGGATGGATGTCCTTATCCCTGTAATGGCTGCCGCCGTCAGGAGCGGTACGCCTATCCTCTACGCCACCCTTGGAGAGATACTTACCGAGAGATCAGGGGTACAGAACCTGGGGCTTGAGGGGCTTATGCTGATGGGGGCCTTCTCGGGGTTTTCCGTTACCTATTCTACGGGGGATCCCTGGCTGGGAGTCCTGACGGCCTTTTTCGTGGGAGTTGCGATCTCCGCTGTACATGCCTTTCTCTCTGTTTCGGTGGGAGCCAACCAGGTAGTGAGCGGTCTGGCCGTAACCATGTTCGGAACCGGTGCCAGCTCGCTTCTGGGCAGGAAGATGATAGGACTGACCGTGAAAGGCTTCGGAAAGGTCCCGGTGCCTCTCCTCTCGGAAATTCCCGTGGCCGGTCCGGTACTCTTCGACCACGACCCCCTGGTCTACATCTCCTACGGACTTGTTCTTTTTCTCCTTTGGTTCATCTTCCGGACCCGGCAGGGGTTGAACCTGAGGGCTGTGGGTGAGTCTCCGGTAGTTGTGGATGCCATGGGACTGAGCGCAGCCAGGCTGAGGTACCTTTACACCATGATAGGGGGAGGGATGGCCGCCGTCGGGGGGGCCTACCTTTCGCTGGCCTATACCAAGATGTGGGGCGAGGGAATGAGCGCCGGCCGGGGCTGGATCGCAGTGGCCCTGGTGATCTTCGCTGTCTGGCACCCTGCACGGGCCGTCCTTGGGGCCTATCTCTTCGGAGGGGTAGGGGCAATGCAGCTTCGGATCCAGGCTGCGGGGACAAGCTTTCCGGCACCGATAATGATGATGATGCCCTATCTTTTCACCATACTGGTCCTGCTCGTCATATCTGTGAAGAAAGGGAAGGGGATACTTATAGACGCCCCGGGAGCTCTCGGGGTCCCCTACTCCCGGGAGGAGAGGACCTGAGGCCATCATGGGGGTCTCTCATCCCTTTTGCCGGACCCTTGAGAGGTCTGCAATGGGGTCTATGTACTGGTACTGGGGTTCCGAATCCCAGGGGAAGAGGATCCACGTCTCCTGGCTGACCTCCGTAATGTAGGTGTCAGTCAGGGGTCTGCCGTCGGGCTTGGCGTAGACGGTGGCGAAATGACTTTCAGGGAGCATATTCCTGACGATCCTGGCAGTCTTGCCCGTGTCTACAAGGTCATCTATTATCAGGGATCTTTCGCTGTCGTCAAGGACATTCTTGAGCACCTTTGATTTCCCCTGGGACCTGACGGTGTAGCTGGAGACGCAGACTGTGTCGATGAAGTGGATGTCCAGCTCCCTGGCTATAATGGCTGCAGGAACAAGTCCGCCCCTGGCGATGGCGATGATCCTCTCCCAGTCGGCCCGGATCTCCAGCAGTCTCCAGGCCAGGGCCCTGCAGTCGTTGTGGAACTGGCTCCAGGATACAGGGTAGGTCTTCTTGTAGCGGTTGTCAGTCCCTTGCATGCTCTTCCTCCCAGATCTCAAAAGGTCATCCCGGGTCTCTTCAGGACCTCTTCCATCTCGTGCCGTGGGGTGTATCTTCCAGTATTATGTTCCTGGAAGCCAGTTCATCCCTGATGGAATCGGCCCTTTTGAAGTCTCTTATACTCCTGGCCTTCTCCCTTTCCGCGATAAGTTTCTCCACCTCTTCCGCAAGGGCCTCTTCACCATTCCCGGACATATCGAAGAGGCCAAGTATTCCGTTCACATAACTGAGGAACGAGAGAGCCCTCTCCCTGTAATTGGCCGCTACGCTTTTGCCTCCTGCCGTCGCCTGGTTGACGATCCGGATGACTTCGAAAAGCACTCCAATTGCTCCGGCGGTGTTGAAATCGTCCTCCAGGGCGGCGTCGAACCTTTCAAGGGCATCATCGGGGAAGTCTGCTGGCCCGGAAGTATCCGTCGCGGGATCGATGGGGGCGTTCACCAGTTCTGTGTAGGAGTTCCTGATCCTGGCGGTGGCGCTTTCAGCCTGCCTGAGGCTCTCGTCGGAGAAGCTGATCGGGGATCTGTAGTGGGCGCCGAGCATGAAGAGCCTGATCGCAAAGGGTGAGAACCTCTCCCGGGCCTTTCTTGCCGTGAGGAAATTACCGAGGGACTTGGACATTTTTTCCTGGTCCATGAGTATGTATCCGTTATGAATCCAGTAATTCACGAAGGGTTTCCCCGTTGCCGCCTCGGCCTGGGCCACCTCGTTCTCGTGATGGGGGAAGACCAGGTCGCTGCCGCCGGCGTGGATGTCTATGGTCTCGCCAAGGAGGTTCATGGACATGGCGCTGCATTCGATATGCCAACCGGGTCTCCCCTCTCCCCAGGGGCTCTTCCAGGATGGTTCACCCTCCTTCCTATTCTTCCAGAGGACGAAGTCAAGGGGGTGGCGCTTCCTGGGATCCACCTCGATACGGGCCCCGGAGAGAAGGTCGTCAAGGGACTGCTTCGCCAGCTTCCCGTAATCCGGGAAGGATTTAACATCGAAATAGACATCTCCGTCCACGACGTAGGCGTGGCCATTCTCGACAAGCCGGGAAACGAGGTCGATGATCTCCGGGATAAACATTGTTGCCCTCGGGGAATGGGTCGGACGCCTTACTCCCAAAGCATCGGCATCCTCGAAGTATGCTGCGATGAACCGGTCGGCAAGTTCCGGAACGGAGATGCCGAGCTCGGCCGCCCTGTTTATCATCTTGTCGTCGATATCGGTGAAGTTCTGGACGTAGGTGACCTCGTAGCCCTTGGCCTCGAGAAAACGCCGGAGGGCATCAAAGACAATGAAGGGTCGGGCGTTGCCGATATGGAAGAAATCGTATACCGTGGGTCCACAGGAGTAGAACCTTACCTTTCCAGGCTCAATGGGGACAAAGGTCTCTTTTCTGCGGGTAAGATCGTTGAAAAGACTTAAAGCCATGACGGCACCTCCAGTGAAAGAGAAGGATCCTCTATTGAGGTATCCTATACCAAGAGGTCACGGCGGACAACAGTTCAGTCCCTTTCCGGTCACGGGTCAAGGGGGGTTTATCAAAATCTTCTTTGGGAATAGACTATCGGGGATCCGGATATTTAGATGGGGGAGAGAGATTGAATACCTCCGGTCTGGAAAGCAAGATCGCTTCGCTGCCCCTTCGCCCCGGAGTCTACCTTTTCCTGGACGAAGAAGATAACGTTATCTACGTCGGTAAGGCGAAGTCCCTGAGAAAGAGGGTCCAGTCCTATTTCAGGCATGGAGATTTCGCGTCGCCCCGGCTGAGGAAACTCGTGGCATCGATCAGGGACATGTCCTTCATAAGGACGGAGACCGAGGCGGAAGCCCTGATTACAGAGGCGAGGCTGATCAAGCAGTATCAGCCCTTTTTCAATATCGATCTGAAGATGGGGGAGCGGTATCCTTATGTAAAGATCACCAGCGAACCCTTTCCCAGGGTCGTGATCACAAGGCACAGGGAAGAGGGGGACGGTTCAGAATATATTGGACCCTTTGTCAGTGCCGGCGAACTGCGGCATATGCTGAGGCTTGTGGAGAGGTTCTTCCCTATCAGGGTTTGCAGGGCAGGATCGGGGAACGGACAATGGGCGAAGAGACCCTGTGTCAGATATGAGCTCGGAAGGTGTCCGGGCCCCTGTGCGGGCCTTGCGGACCCTTCGGAGTACAGGGAGAGGGTGGCCGATATAGCGCTGCTCCTGAGGGGCCGGTCAGCCGATCTTGTCGGAAGACTCCGTCAGAGGATGGACAAGGCATCGGCCTTGATGGATTTCGAGACCGCCGCAAGGATGAGAGATACCATAAGGGCCCTCTGGAAGCTGTCCAGGAAACATGTCTCGATGGTCTTTTCTGAACCACTGGACGGTGGAACCTGGAAGAGCCTCGTGCAGCTTCAGGATCTTCTCTCCCTTCCGGCGATCCCCTGGAGGATCGAGGGGTTTGACGTATCCCATTTCTCCGGAGGTGAGGCCTACGGGGTTTGTGTGGTCTTCGAGCAGGGAATGCCCAACCCGTCCCTGTACAGGAGATACAGGATCAGGACAGTTGAGGGGGTAGACGACTTCAGGGCAATGGGCGAGATCCTTGGCAGAAGGTATACCAGGCTCCTGAAAGGATCGGGGGCGTTCCCCCAGCTGATCCTGGTCGATGGAGGACCGGGGCAGTTGGAATTTGCCGTGAAAGCCCTCAACACCATCGGGATCTCGGACATACCGGTGGTGGCCATCGCCAAGAGAGAGGAACTGCTCTTCACTCCCGGAGCCGGCGGGGCGCTAAGGCTCCCCCTGGACAGTGGGGCGTTGATGCTTCTAAGAAGGGTGAGGGACGAATCCCACCGGTTCGCCATAGCAGCCAACAGGAAAGCCGGGAGAAAGAGGATGTCCCTTTCGGCCCTGGAAGAGGTGGCCGGTGTGGGAAAGATCCTTGCGGCGAGGCTTCTGTCGAAATTCGGAAGTGTCGCCAGGATGTCCAGCCTTACGCCCGAGGAGATAGCTTCAGTAAAAGGGGTAAGCATTAAAACCGCAAGAAGTATAATCGTTCACCTTGGAGGTCCGGAGGCGGAAGATGCTGACATGTGATCCGAAAGTGGACGCCTATTACATGGGAGCGGCTCTCAGCCTTGCCCTAAGGGGGACGGGGAGGGTCTCCCCAAACCCCATGGTGGGGTGTGTTATCGTGGGGCCCGAAGGAGTTGTGGGGTGGGGTTTCCATGAAGGACCAGGGGAACCGCATGCCGAGGCCGTCGCACTGGACCGGGCCGGAGAGAAGGCACGGGGGGCGACCCTTTACGTCAATCTTGAACCATGCTGCCATCAGGGGAGGACACCTCCCTGTGCCCCAAGGATCATTAAAACAGGCATCGCCAGAGTGGTCGCCGGAATGGCAGACCCTGATCCCAGAGTGTCCTGCAGGGGTTTCGGCATGTTGAGGGAAGCAGGTGTCAAGGTCACGGAAGGACTCCTGCTGCAGAGGTGCAGAGAGATGAACAGGGGGTTCCTTTCACGGATAGAGAGGGGGCGCCCCTGGGTGACACTGAAGGGTGCTGTTACCCTGGACGGGAACATGGCCATGGCATCCGGCGAGAGCCGCTGGATAAGCAATGCCTTTTCCCGTGTCAGGTCCCATATGTTGAGAGACAGCAACGATGCCGTCGTTGTGGGGGTTGGCACTGTCATAAGCGACGACCCGGAACTGACGGTCAGGGACACGACGGGGAGGGATCCTGTTGCGGTCGTACTTGACCCGTCGCTCCGCACACCGCAGTGGGCCAGGATTGTAAGGAGAGGCACCATCATTTTCTTTTCCAGGAGCGCCCGGAAGGAGAAGTTGGAACAACTCGAACAGAGAGGATGCACCCTCTTCAGGGTCCCTGCTGACATGGAGGGAAGACCCCAGCTGGAGCTGGTCCTTCAGAGGCTTGCCGAGGTGGGGGTCAATAGCGTCCTGGTGGAAGGTGGCCCAAATATCCTTGGCTCTTTCATGACCCTGGGGCTTTTCGACAGCGTCGCTCTCTTCGTCTCCACCAGATTTTCCGGAAGAGGACAGGGGATCGGAGGGGGTCTCGCGATCGGAAGGCTTGCAGATTCCATCGGGATAAGAACAGTGAGGGTCAGAAACCTTGAAGGTGACCTATGGCTGGAGGGGGTCAAACCATGTTCACAGGTCTGGTAGAATGCACTGCAAGGATCATCAGCGCAAAAAGATCAGGGGATATGGTCGAACTTGAGATCGGTGATGTCCCCTTTGCCGGTGAATTGAAGAGGGGTGATTCGGTCTCCGTTTCAGGTGCCTGCCTTTCGGTGATTGTCTCTGGAAGAAGCAGTTTCACCGTTGAGATCATGCCCGAAACCTTCGATAACACTGTTCTCGGAAAGGCCGGTCCAGGATACCGGGTCAACCTTGAAAGGGCGATGCCTGCCACGGGCAGGTTCGAAGGACATATCGTCACGGGTCATGTTGACCTCATCTCGAGGGTTGTAGCTCTAAAAAGCCGCGGGAAGAGCCGGGAGCTTGACTTCAGCCTTCCATCCGATGCGGCAGGACTTGTCGTTCGAAAGGGGTCAGTCGCCGTACAGGGGGTCAGCCTGACGGTCATTGAAAGGGGCGATTCATCTTTCAGGGTCGGCCTTATCCCGGAGACACTGAGATCCACGACCCTGGGGGTACTCAAGATCGGTGATCCGGTCAACGTAGAGTACGATATACTATCAAAATACCTGAAGGATCTGGTGGAAGACAGGACTTCGGATGATGATGGCAGATTGACCGTGGACCGTCTGGCTGGGATGGGCTGGTCATGAACCGGACAGGGGAGGGTGCTGGGACCTTGGCAGAGGAAGGGGCCACCACAACGGTGGAGGAGGCAATAGAGAAGATCCGGCAGGGCGGAATGGTGATCGTCGTCGACGATGAATCCAGGGAGAACGAAGGGGACCTGGTAATGGCCGCAGAGGCGGCCGATACGGAGAGCATCAACTTCATGGTCTCACGGGCAAGGGGTCTTGTCTGTGTCCCAATGGACGACAGGATCGCCAGGAGGCTTGACCTGGAACCCATGGTCAGGGAGAACACGGACCTTCATTCGACGGCCTTCACGGTGAGCGTCGATGCCCGGGAAGGTGTCACAACGGGGATATCGGCCGAAGAGAGGGCAATTACTGCAAGGCTTCTGGCCTCGCCGGAAGCGTCTCCGGAGATGTTCAGAAGGCCTGGGCATATGTTCCCCCTCATCGCAAGAAAGGGGGGTGTCCTCAAGAGAGCAGGCCATACCGAAGCTGCAGTGGACCTTGCCCGACTTGCGGGCAGATCGCCAGTGGGGGTCATCTGCGAGATCATGAAGGATGACGGAACCATGGCCAGGTTCCCGGACCTGGTCAGGTTCGCCAACACTCATGGACTCAGGATAATCACCATCGAAGAACTGATCAGGTACCGGAACAGGAAGGAGAAACTGGTTGAAAAGGTCGCCGTCGTGAACCTCCCGACGGAGTACGGCGACTTCATAGCCCACGCCTACATGTTCGTGCTGGAGGAGATGAAGGACAAGGTACATCTTGCTCTGGTAAAGGGGGAGATATCCCCCGATCAGGATACTCTGGTCAGGGTCCATTCGGAGTGTTTGACCGGCGATGCACTGGGTTCGCTGAGGTGTGACTGCGGGCCTCAGTTGAGGGCTGCCATGGCGATGATCGAGGCGGAGGGGAACGGGGTGCTTTTGTACATGAGGCAGGAGGGCCGCGGGATCGGACTGCTCGAGAAACTTCATGCCTACGAACTGCAGGAGAAGGGGCTGGATACGGTGGAGGCCAACGAGGCTCTGGGTTACAGGCCCGATCTCAGGGACTACGGTATCGGTGCCCAGGTACTTGCCGACCTGGGGTTGAAGAGGATTAGGCTCATCACGAACAACCCCAGAAAGATTATCGGCCTTGAAGGTTACGGGCTCGAGGTCGTGGACAGGGTACCCCTCGTCATCTCGCCAAATACCTTCAACGAGAAGTATCTGAAGACTAAGGAGAGCAAGCTGGGGCACCTGCTGCATCTGAAGGATATTATCGGGTAGAGAGTGTGTCCCATAATATTATAATTCACGGGGAAGTGATGATGGGATGAGGATCATCCAGGGCAAGCTTGTTGGTACGGGCCTACGTTTTCTTCTTGCGGTCTCAAGGTTTAACGAGCTCATCTCCTCGAGGCTGCTCGAGGGGGCAAAGGACTTTCTTCTGAGGCATGATGTGCAAGTTCAGGATATAGAAGTTGCATGGGTCCCGGGAGCCTGGGAACTGCCCCTGGTCGCCAGGGAGAGCGCGCTCACGGGTAATTATGATGCCATTATTGCTCTTGGAGCCATCATCAGAGGCGATACGCCCCACTTTGATTACGTCGCCTCCGAGGTATCCAAGGGACTCGCGCTGGTGGAGATGGAGCAGAGGGTCCCTGTTTCATTCGGAGTACTGACCTGCGATACCCTGGAGCAGGCGCTGCTGAGGGCCGGCAGCAAGTCAGGGAACAAGGGGGCAGACGCTGCGGCTGCTGCCATCGAGATGGCCGACCTTTTGAGACAGATGAGAAAGTCCTAGAAGAGGAGGAACCCCTTTATGCTTGACATCAGGCTCTTCCGGGAAAAACCCGAGGAATTGAAAATAGCCCTGGAGACAAGGAACGGCTTTTTCCCCGTCGAGGATATCATCGGACTGGACTCCCGTCGGAGGGAGATTCTTACACGGACAGACGAACTCAGATCCGAAAGGAACCAGGGTTCAAGGGAGATAGCTGAACTGAGGAAGAAAGGCGAAGATGCAACGGAACTGATGGAGCAAATGCGGATCACCGGAGAGGAGATACGGGAAAACGACGAACAGCTAGCGGAGCTCGAGGGCCGTATCCAGTCTCTCCTTCTGGAAATTCCCAATCTGCCCCATGATTCCGTTCCTGTAGGGGCGGATGAGAGTTTCAACAAGGTTGTCCGCTCCTGGGGCGAACCGCCTGTTTTTGACTTCGAGCCGCTCCCCCATTGGGATATCGGAGAGTCCCTGGGAATAATGGATTTCGAGAGGGGGGTCCGCCTTGCAGAGAGTCGTTTCACGGTACTGAAGGGTGCCGGGGCCAGACTGGAAAGGGCCCTGATCAACTTCATGCTCGATATCCATACCAGGGAGCACTCCTTCGTGGAGGTACAACCTCCCTTCCTTGTGAACAGCGATACCATGAAGGGTACCGGTCAGCTGCCCAAGTTTGCTGAGGACCTGTACTCCTGTTCATCGGACGATCTCTGGATGATCCCCACCGCTGAAGTACCGCTGACCAACCTCCACCGGGGGGAGATAATCCCCGAAGAGGAACTGCCTCTCTACTTGACGGCCTATACCCCCTGTTTCCGGAGGGAGGCGGGGAGCCACGGCAGAGATGTGCGTGGGATGCTCAGGCAGCACCAGTTCGACAAGGTTGAACTGGTTAAGATCTGCTCCCCCGAGAGCAGTTACGGGGAGCTGGAGTCCCTTACCACGTCGGCGGAGGAGATCCTGAAAAGGCTTGAACTGCCCTTCCGGACGGTCCTGCTCTCCACGGGGGATATGGGTTTTGCCGCCAGCAAGACCTACGACATCGAGGTATGGCTACCGTCGCAGGAGAAGTACAGGGAGATTAGCTCCTGCAGCAACTGCGAGGATTTTCAGGCACGCCGCATGAACACCAGATATCGTCCCAAGGGTGGAGGCAAGGTGCAGTTCGTTCATACCCTGAACGGATCGGGGATCGCTGTCGGAAGATGCCTCATAGCCATACTGGAGAACTACCAGAACCGGGACGGGACTGTCTCCCTCCCCAAGGCGATCGTTCCTTACATGGACGGTGTCGAGGTGATCGGGGAGCGGCCCATTCCCTAGACCCAACGCACCTATTTCATGTTAAAATCATAAGGGAATGCAGAATGACCGGATGAAGTGTTTTTGATCCGGCTGGAGATGATCTTCCGGGGAGGACGCCTTATGGCGATGGATGTCCACGAGATCCAGGGTGTTGTTTTCCTGTCGCTCTCGGTTTTCGTTTTCTTTTTCGCGATACAGAGGATATCGAAGACGACCCTGGAGAGGGACCAGTACCAGTTCCTAAAGGACATATGCCTTATGGCCGCATGGGGTCTTTGCGGGATCTGGTCCCCCGACCCATCAGTGCGACTGGTGGTGGCCATGGGGCTCGTTTCGGCCATCATCGGGGTTGGACAGAGGGTCAGACCGAAGTTCCCGTGGCCACTGGGGTTTTTCATTATCGGTGTTGTTTTTGCGTCCACGGGGTTAGGAATATCCTTCATCGGATTCCCCGGAGGAGAGTTCCTCTTTCTTAACAGGTACTCATCGATCATGGCCACGGCCCTTTGGGTCGGTATCTTCCCTCTCCTGCTCCAGGAGATGGACCAGATCCCGGGCCTCGCGGGTTTCCTGTCGGCCGTGACATGGATAGTTATGCTTATCGTTACAGGCCTTTCGAGGCAGCATATCTACGGCGCATTTTACATGACCCTCGTGGGGGTCGTTATCCTCGCTGTGTTCTGGAGCCGGCACGGTCACTCATACCGTCGCCTCGGAGAGCCGGTGGCCGCCCTTTGGGGAACCCTGATTGCCGGCACTTCCATTATGGGTGTCAGCAAGGGAGTCACCTTTTCCACACTGATGCTGATCCCTCTCGGGCTCTTTGCCATTCCGATGGTAGAGGCCTCTTTCAACATAGTCAGCCGTGCCTTCTCCTCGCGCCCCCAGGGCACCCTTTTCCTTTACAGGAGGCTTGTAAGCCGAGGTATGGACCACACTCCGGCCGTCCGTGCCGTGGGGTCACTCTGCGCCGTATTAGGAGCCGCGGTGGCCTCCTTCCAGCTCAGGGACGAGAGTATGGCTCTGGCCGCGCTCCTGTCGTCAACGATCCTCCTTGGAGGTTTCCTCTTCGTCGTTTCGTCTGGAAAGAGGAGGTCCGTTCCATACTCCTC